>JAYVDU010000566.1:0-2681 GCA_043749245.1 Bacteroidota bacterium
GCTTTATGGAATTTATCATACAAGGTACATCCTAATCATCAGTTTGGTTTTAAGAATTTGTATAGCGTTAATACAGAGGATCGAGTTATTACCAGAAAAGGATCTACAGATATCGGCGCAGGAACATGGGAAAGTTCAAGCGTTAGATGGTTCACTCAAAATAAAATATATTCGGGACAATTTAATGGCGATCATTATATAGAAAAAGCTAAACTAAAATTTAAGTGGGTAGCTGGTTATAGCAACATTAAAAGAGAAATTCCGAATTTGAGAAGAATGACACGAGCAAAAAATACGCCCTTAGAAACGGATAGCGTCCCATACACGGCCGTTATTGGTAGTCAGGGAGTTTCGCCAAGTAGTTGTGGTTCTATGTTATTTCAAAGAACGGATGAGTCTATGAAGAGTATCAAATATGATCTTAGTCGTGCTTTTACAATTGGAAAGTCTAAGCATGAAATCCAAATAGGAGGTAGCCATATTTATAGAGAACGTTCATTTACATCTCGCTTATTAGGTTATAATTTTTATACGAATGGATCTAAAATTTATAAAAACGATAGCCTGCTTACGTTAGATGATGCTAATATTTTTAGTCCATCAAGTATAGGTATCATTAACGGACCAGGTAAACGCGATGGTGGTTTTATGGCAGGTGAATCAACAACGCCTACTGACAATTACCAGGCATCATCGATGCTTCACGCTGGTTACGTAATGGCAGATTCTCGTTTTTTCAATAGCAAATTACGATTCATTTATGGGGCTAGATTAGAATCTTACAGACAAAAATTATCAACTATTATTTATGGACTTCCCGGAACGTCAGACACAACTGTAGTTGACATTTTACCTTCGTTAAATATTGTATATGGTTTGACTGATAAAATAAATATACGATTGGCTTATTTTAAAACAGTTGCAAGACCTGAGTTTAGAGAGTTAGCAGCTTTTCAGTTCTTGGATTTCACCACGTTGTATCAAATATCTGGTAACCCCGAATTAAAGCGTTCGAAGATAGATAACTTCGATGTTAGAATGGAATGGTTTCCTGGTGCAGGACAAATTGTTTCTGTTTCCGGGTTTTACAAAAATATAAATAATGCCATCGAACAAGTGATTGATCTTGGTCCTGCCCCTGCAAAAGCGCTAACTTATGCAAATGCTACTTCAGCTCGTAATATTGGACTTGAATTAGAGTATCGCTTTAAATTGAGTACGATTTTTAATACTGATTCTTCCATGTTTTGATCAAACACAACGTTCTTTTCTAATTTCGCATATATTCAATCGAGAGTTGATAATACGAATTCTAATGGCGGAGAAATCAGACCGCTACAAGGTCAATCGCCTTATATTGTTAATGCGGGATTACAATATTTAGATATTAATAAAGGATGGGGAATTAGTCTTTCATATAATTTAATAGGTAGAAGCATTTTCATTGTAGGAGCTGCATCAGAGCCTAGTATATGGGAAAATCCACGCAATGTGTTAGATATACAAATATCGAAAGTGTTCAAACAAAAATTTGAAGTCAAGTTAAACATACAAGATTTATTAGCTCAAAATAGAATCAGATATCAAGATATTAATGGTAAATTAGATAAAGGATCTGAACAACAAAATCAAAATTTATCACACAGCTATCAATACGATAATATTTTTATGAATACGAAAGTATCTCCTACGATTTCGTTTTCTCTTACATACAAATTTTATTAATTAACGTTATAAAGTACATTCAATATTAATGCTGTATAAATCACAGCCTTTTTTAGTAACATTAAGTTAATGTAATTGTAAGCTAATGGTAAAGTTTGTTTAATGTAAAGAAAAGATTGACCATTTAATTTTGTCGTAATAAAAATCAAAAAAAAATACACTAAAAATGAAAAAAATTTATTTATCAGCGGCAGCATTATTAGCTTGCACATTTTTAAACGCTCAAACTCCTTTTCAATGGACTTCAACGTCTTATAAAGGAGCATTTCCTGTAACCGATGGAACAACAGGAGTAACATCTAACGACTGGACTAGTGGTTGGGCAAATTGGGACCCAGAAGCTGCAGTTTATGGAGCACCAACAACTACGATTACTGGTGATATTTCAGCTAATACAACTTGGAGCGGAATCGTTTATTTAAATGGATTTGTTCATGTTATTAATAACTCAATTTTAACTATTCAGCCAGGTACAATAATTAGAGGAAAGCAAACAGACGTATCAGTTACACCAGGTGTATTAGTAATTGCGAGAGGATCTAAAATTAATGCGGTTGGCACACAAGCTCAACCAATTATTTTCACATCTATTAAAGCTGAAAACACAACGCGTGGCGCTGGTGATTGGGGTGGTGTAGTTTTGTGTGGTAATGCGCGTGTAAATTTACATACACTTTCAACTCCAAAGGGTGCTTTTAATGAAATGAAAGTAGAAGGTTTTGTTACTGATGAGCCTAATGGATACAGACATTTTGGAGGTACTAACGATGCAGATAATTCTGGCATCATGTCTTATTGTCGAATTGAGTTTGCTGGTGTATCATTAAATCCATCTATTTTAAATAGTGAAATTAATGGTTTAACGCTTGGCGGTGTTGGTTCAGGAACTCAACTTGATCACATTCAAGTCTCTTTCTCAGGAGATGATTCTTTTGAATGGTTTGGTGGAACTGTTG
>JAYVDU010000567.1:0-2674 GCA_043749245.1 Bacteroidota bacterium
CAACTAAATAGAAACGAAAAAATACTTGATGTGACGATGTTAAATGAAAAAGCAGAAACTAATAATAAACTGATGATATTAGCAATAATAGCCAAAGCACTCGAATGAACAAAAACACTGGTGGCTGAAATGAGGCACAGAGCAGCCGACCACAACCATTTTTTTTGGTTTAGCAAATGTTTATTTTTAATAATAAGTATGGTTATTAATACTACCGAAAAAAATAAAAAATTAATTCCTGCATTTTGTTGGAAAAATAACATGCTATAAGCGCCTGTGGCTGTAAGCAAAAGATAATCGTTTTTTTTCATAGGATTTGTTTATTTATATTATGGTTATTAAAATTACTACCATTACTTTTTTTGGGCGTGTCCCTGCGGGTCGGGCTTTCCGCTTCAATCTTTTTTTCTCACGCAAGGGCGTGATCAAAAAAGGATTTTCGCTACAATCCCTCACGCAAATCATTTCGATATTCTTCTATATCAGTATTCATTAAAAAATAATGTTTAGTGAATGTATTTTTTATACTCAAGTACATTTTATTTTCTACAATCAACCTTACGCAACCATCTATTACTTTGGATAGTAAATAAAAAAACAGAGTCAAAAAAAATATAAATCCCACTATTACTATTAACAAGATTAATAATATTGCTAACATTATTTCATCGGTACAATCAGTCATTATTTATTTATTTAATCTTTTATATTTCATCATAAACGATAGTACTCCTAGCCCGCAAAACCCATCTCCAAGCCAAAATAGCCACCAACAAAATTGTTTAGGAACGTATGTTTTCAATTCTTCAAACAATTGTTTTTCAGAAAAAATACTCCAAACAGAATCAGTAGTATAAGATACTTGCTCTATATAATCTGAGGTAAATGAAATGATGATAATGACAACGCCACTAATTAATAGCAACCACTGAGATGAATTAATAGTAATTGTTTGATGTTTATCTTCATAATAAATAATGAACCAACCAAATACGATCATTTGCAAAGCCACGATACAAGGCGCTAAAACTGGGCCAACCCATGGTACGGGAATTAAAAATAATATATCCCAAGTAAATAACGTCTGCGGCCAGCCCAAAAACACATATAAAAACAAATAATAAAAAATATCCCAAATAGCAAAAGCAACAATGAAATATGCAAAACGAGAAAACTTTGTTTTACCATATATAAACCCTATACCAATCAACATTATAATGGTTGCAAACTCTCGCCAAAACTCAGTAATAGCAATCGAATTTGGGATAATAACTAAAGGAAATGTAAATCCAGCAGGATAATACAATGCTCGCAAATACACTACTACAGCGGTTTCCATAAATCCCATGGCGATAGTAAAAAGTGAAAGCCAAAGTACTTTTTTAATTGTTTCTGTTTTCATTTGTCATAATATACGTTAGTCATTTAAAATTAATCCGACTCTACAATTCCTTCAGTCTCCCCTGACCCTTTCATCTCTTCAATCTTTTTAATTTTAGATCTTACATATACCAACGGAATCAATCCAAACACACCAAACGAACAATCAATCAATTGATGGTAAAATGGAATACCTCTGATTGGTCCGCAAATAAAAGCTAAAGGAAACACGGCGATACAAGCTATTATACCCACAGTAATGCTGAATTTATTTTTTACAGGATCGATATAAACTCCAACAAAAAAAATAGCGATGATAATATGCGCAAAGGCTAACCAATCAGTACCATATAAAACAATTGATGGCGTTTGATGAATAGAATCAGACACGTTTATAATCCATTGATGAAAAAAAGTCGGGAATGAATTGATGTGAGCGGTCATCCAATCGGCCTCTGTTACCAAAGGAAATGCTGTTACACCACTTAAAACTAACAGTATAATAAATACTGCTACTACTCTCCTGATTTTTGTTAAGTCTGTTGTTTTCATATTTTTAGTTTTAATAATTAATATTTTAAAAGTACTTTGAATTTCAAAGTTTTAATTCAAAAAAAAGGATTATCGTGCTTTCAATAATTTTTCAAGTGCATCTAAATGTTCGTTAAACGCTTTCATACCAAACTTTGTAGCAGAATAAGTGGTTAAAGGTTTTTTACCTACGAACTCTTTTTTAACATGTATGTAACCTTCTTTTTCAAGTGCGGTAACATGACTTGCTAAATTCCCATCAGTTATAGCTAACATCTCCTTCATCGTGCTAAAATCGACGCTATCATTCACCATCAATACGCTCATCAAACCTAATCGGATACGATTTTCAAAAGCTTTATTTAAGTTATGTATATAGTTCTTCAAGTTTATTTTTAAAAGTTAATCGTCCCTTCGTTCTCTTTTATAATGGGCTTACTATGCGTACCTTTTTCGTATTTAAACCACATGGTAGCGCCATATACTATATGAAGCAATCCAAAACCAATAGCCCAATACAACAAACCATTTCCTAAATTAAAAGCATTGATCAAACCTAATACAATTTCACAAATACCAAAATAACGTATATCATCATAGGTATATTTACTGGCATTGATTAAAGCCAATCCATAAAATAATAACATGGCAGGAGCAATATATACGATAGAGCCATGATACAGTAGTGCTAAACAAAATATACCACCAGCAACCAAAGGAATACATAAATTAATTAAAACTCTGATAGCCGTATGATCGAATA
>JAYVDU010000568.1:0-8927 GCA_043749245.1 Bacteroidota bacterium
CTATCCTATCTTCTAATTCTTTGTATGTCTGTTTATCTTTCATATCAAATTCTCGATTTGTCTTTTTTGGCAAATTACACATAACGTTTTGTAGCTAAATAAGTGCAAGTTTTGAAACCGAAATGTTTTCTACAACCATAATATTTATTAGTTGCCGAAATACTGTACTCTTTTTTGCCTACATAAAAATAAGAAACTTTTGCTAAGCGGCAACTTGTAGGCAAAAAACTTATACTTCTGCCCGCATTTTTTTTTGGTGATGTTATAAGTTGGCCGCTACTTTTTGCTTTCTAGCAGACGTCCGCAAATTAAAAAGATGTTCTGCCAATACAGTACCATTTTTGATAAATAGTTTCAATTAAAAATTGTCTTTTTGTAAATGTATCGAAATAATAAACGCCTCTGAATGATATTTCTCCATTTCGTCTATACTTCACTTTTTTTGTGTAAAATGAAGCTATAACTTTACCATTGAAAACTATTGTTCCTTTCTTATTGTTTAGTGCTGCAAACAATTCTTTGTCTAGGGCAAAACTAACTGAGTCTTTTTTCTGGCCTGCATAAAGAAAGTGTCGGTCAAGTATTATTGTATCATTTTTTGTAACCAATTTGCTTAGGTCGGTAAGCTTTGCATTTTCTGCATTAATAAATGGTCTGAGTTCTAAATATTTTATATAAATTTTAGTAGCGTCATATGAGAACAGAAATGTCAAATTAGTTTGTCCAATGAAATTGAACTAAGAAAAAGCAATGATTATGAATAATATTTTCTTCATTAAGATTTTCTGCGGCTTACTAATAGCGGAATGAAGCTAAATTTTAGTTTGTTTTTTGAAACCGTTTCTACCGAATAGATAATAACAAAGCTAACTGCTTTGTTAAATATCTTTCCTTACATTAGTGTTTACAGCGACTATCAATGATGTTGACAATATGCAAGTAACAAATAGGTAACATAAATTTTATAATAGTACCTAAAATTACTTGTTGGTAGATTTAAGATTTGATTTAGGTTGTTTTAGTTTACCTTATGAAATCTTAAAAATATGTCAAAGAATTACAATTCAAATTTAGTCAAATTTTAATGATAAAACAAACTAGGAAATATGTTTAATTATACCCATGTTTTATTTAAATAATTGCATCTGTTTAATATAATTTAGTTTATTCATTTTTTTAACCTTTTTCAAAGGTTATTCACTCTACAATTCTAAATTAAAATTCATTCATAATTCTTATCTCCCGATATTAGTTAAAAAAAGCCATGAAAAAAAACACTACCATTAAACCCCTTGTATCAAAGGTTTTTAAAAGACACACAAAATGGGCAACGAATTCAGCCCAACGGTAAAATTATTCGAAGTTCAACTATCGATAGTTATACCAATCTTTTTAAACACATTCAAAATTATCAGATCAGTCGCGACAAAATTTTACGTATTAAAGACTGGGAATATTTAAACACTCGCGAAAAAAAAGCAGAAAATAATTATTGGAAACGTTTTTACTTTGATTTTACCAATTACTTATTTTACGAGCTAAATCATTTTGATAATCATGTCGGTAATCAAATGAAACTACTTCGTGCCTTTTTTACGTGGATCGAAAAAGAACTCATTATCACACCCGGTTCATACTATCACCGATTTTATAAAACACACGAAGATATTCCAGTAATTGTTTTAACACCCGAGCGGTTAAGTTTTTTAATAAATAACAAAAGTTTTGAGCAAAGTTTAGATAAACGCTTACGAAAAATAAAAGATATGTTTGTGTTTGGATGTACAACTGCCTTAAGGTTTTCAGATTTAACTGCTTTAAACTTAACAAATATTGAAACCATAGGTGTAAATAAATATGTAGTTATCCGCTCACAAAAAACAAACACAAACTCGAGGGTTTATTTGCCAGTTTATGCCAAAGATATTTTAAATAAATACCGTAGACGCAAAGTGTCTTTATTTCCACCTATCTCATTGGTAAATTTTAATAAAGCCATTAAACAAATAGCGCTGTTAGCAGGTTGGACAGAAGAGCTAACAAAAACACGAAGCAAACAAGGAATACCCTTTGTGCATTATAATGACACTACTAAAAAAACGAATTACAGGTTTTGTGACAGCATCAGTTCCCACACCATGCGCCGCACTGCTATTACAACGATGTTACGCTTGGGTATGCACGAAATTAATGTAAGGTTAATTTCAGGGCATAAAGCCAACAGCACTTCTTTTTATCGTTATGTAAATTATTCGGATGCATTTATTGATGAAGAAATGGATAAATTTTATGCGAAATTAAATAGTATCCCTCCTTCATTATAACCTTATATAAGCTATAACCATTTTGGCTATTTAATGTAAAATAATTGCTATTTTTGGTTACAATAAAACATCTGCAAATGCCCAGTGGTTATAGCTTATCTTCATTTTGTCGTTATACTACATTTGGGAGTGTAGCCAAGGGACGTTCTTTCTCAAGCACAGCCTATCGTTACGGCTTTAATGGTAAAGAAAAAGAAGACGAAATTAGTGGAAACGGAAATGAATATGATTTTGGTAGTAGAACTTATGACCCTAGACTCGGAAGGTGGTGGTCAATTGATCCTTTTGTTTCTAAATATCCCAATGTAACCCCTTATAGTTTTGGACTTAATAATCCAATTAGTTTAAAAGATGAAGGTGGTAAATGGATAACTGATGTCAATGGGAAACCAATTTACACATCGGAAGGACAAACACATGAATTGGCGCCTGATGGTAAATCATATCTTGTAGCAGAAGTAAGAACTTACTACACTAATGATGGACAAGCAGTATATGCTAAAAAATACACTGGAATGATAAAAGTTGAAAACTGTAAAACAGTAGAAAGTAAGATAAGTTATTCTACCAAGGATTTAGAAAAAGTACCAGAGGATTTGGCTTATGATTGCCATGGGAACTCATGTTTCCCTGGTGAGAATATTTACATCCCAGGAAATGACCCAGAAGGTAACAATAATGCAGAAAAAATATTTAAAAATAAATCTGAATATACCCATGTGGGAGCATCAGAAGCAAAAGAAGGTGATATTAAATTATATGGTGCAAATGGGGCACTTAATCACTCTGCAACACGAGATGCTAAAGGCACATATACCAGCAAAGATGATAGAAGCCCTATAAGACATGGTGTTGCAGCCCAAGATATGGCAGGTGCGGTTGATCCTAAGAAAGGCACATGGGGTGTAGCACTTATTGGGAATTACAGACACCTAGAAAACAAAAATGGAGGTGTTGAATCCAATAATGGTGAAGTTTCAAAAGAGGTTGCTGCGAAAGCTATTGAAAATGCAAAAAGTAAGTAATATGAAAGGATTATCGAAAATTGAAGTAGTTAAGATAAATTATCCAATGATATATATAATATCTGGAAGCTATAAATTATGTTTTTTTGTTTTGTTTTTTTATTTTAGTACTAAATCATTTTCTCAAAATAAAACTAAAAAAGACACAACTACAATTGAAACGAGAAAAATTTCTTTAATCTATGGATGCCAAGACCCGAGCGATATAAGTAATTTTAATTTTAGAAAAGATTCTTTTTTATATGATTTTTTTAATCAAATCGACAATAATAGATTTTTTAAATATGATAGTAGTGCTATTTTATTAAAACTTCTTGATGTTGCTGAAGATAATTCAGATAAAGCTTGTTTTTTACCATTCTTAAGAATGATTGATTTTGAAGCCGATAAAATGTATAAAGAGAATTGCTATATGACTGGGATGCAATTACCTTTTCCAAAGTATTGCATAGAGCCACCTATTCAGTTTTTAGTGTTATTTTATTTGCAGTTTACAGTAGTCAATACTTTAAAATTAGAAAAGGGAGTTAAAATTTCGAGTATTTATCTTCAAAATAAGAAAGAAGTTAAAAATACAATTCTCGCACAAGTTGATTATCATAATATTTATAATTTATACCGTAACTGGATAATAAATTCTAAATCTAATAAACATAAAGTAAAAAATCCTTTGAAGCATTCAGACTATGAATGGGTTATAAAATATAAAGATTATGTTGCTATCCCCCGCTAGGTAATATATCACTGAAGTTGCGGATAATGTCTGAATATACAATAACTTGAGATCATATTTATTTGTACCCGGTAATCCATTATGGTTTAACAACAAAACGAGATGGCCTTGAAAAAATATTGAAATATTACTTGATGAAACAAAACATGGTAAAACATTGATAAAAATTTAAAACAAAATTATAACATAATTAAACGGAAATTTAATTTTTAAATACTAACGATTTCATAATATTTTTCTCCTCAGATATAAAAAAAGGATTCAGTATTTTATTTGAAATGAATTCAAAATTTATAATTTTATTTTTGAAAAGAACACTGTAAATAGTTGCTTGGATTTACAAGAAAATATCAAAATACACAAAAATATACAAATGTTTTTTTTCATACGATTTAATTTATTTCACTTCAGTAAACGATTTTTTATCTCCTTTTTTACTTTGATATAAAGTAATTCCAGCATCCTTATCTTTAAAATAACTCTTTACAGCACTTATATATGATTCTCCTGCATTCCGCCCTTCAGCAGAATCTTTATGAGTCTCTTTATAGGCCGCTAAATCATTTTTTTTAATTTACTCCAATAGCTTTATTAAGTGCGGCTATATTGTAATTAATAATTATTCCCAATTTGTATATTGAATTTCATAATTTTTTATGTTTTCACTATCACCAAATAATACAAATTGAGTTCCAAAACCAATATTTATAAGTTCAATTTCTTTATTGCCTATTTTACCCTTTTCTATCCCTAGAATTTTTGCTAAATCAGATCTCGGAAGCAATTTATTATTTTCTAATTGGTTTGCCAGAATATTTTTAAGTGTAATATTTTCGGTTGTCGAACTTAAATGAAATCCAATTTTCGGAAGATGTCTTGGCACAAAAAAATAAATCATTAAAAATGAGATTAGTGTTATACCGCTTAAATATTGCGATATTTTTTTGTCATAATATAGATTATAAGACAAAATGAATGATATAGAAAAAACACTATTAAAAAAAAGAAATGGGTATATTGAATCTAAACACAAACGCATAGTATTAACATTAGCAATCATTTCTAATATAATAAGTATAATTAGTGCATACCCGTTAAGTTTATTCTTTTTTAAAAGCTGACTTTTAAAAAAGAATATAAGCGTAAATAAACAGATGAAAACTATTGAGTTTTTTAATATCTGATTAAATAAAAACGAGACTGCCCCTTCATATAAGCTAAAGAAACAAAATGTAGTGTTTTTAAAAAATAGAACGTCTACAATAAAATGCAACACTAGGAACAGCGAAAAGAATAAACTAATCGCACGTAAGTAATTGTATTTTATTGGTCTCATTTTTAGTTAAAACTATGTACTTTAGTGCATCACCTTTAGGTTCTACAAATGTTAATTGCTTGATACGTCTATCAAAATTTAGTTACACTTAGCTACGTCTAGCGAGATGATTTTCAATCATCTGCCCTAAAACTATTGACTTGAAGTCAATAGTGGTTTATTTTATTTTTCAATTTCTTTTATCGTTTTGCCACCACTGCCTTCTACTTTAGTTTCCTGTCCAGTCCCAGAATTAGTGCCTGAGTTAGTTGTACCATCTTTACCTTTAACTGGGGGGCCAGAGAATTCTGCCGATGGACCACCCTCTCCTTTTACCGTCGTATTTCCTTTACTTTCAGCAATTACAATTTTTCCAGCCTCTGTTCCAGTTGTCATTCCTCCAGTAATTCCTCCTGGAGAAACTTTTACTTGCCCGCCTCCTTTAGAAAGATATTCTTTTCCAACTGGAAAATAATCAGCATTTTCTATCCCTATTTCAGTTGAATTTTTCACAGCGCCATCTCCAATATCTACTTTAGCAGTCTTGTCAAATCTTATAAAATCCACATCGCCTACGGAAGTACTTCTTACAACTTTTCCTGTTTTAATATTTTTAATTACACCTGTATATGCTGTAGTTTCAACGCCATTTTTATCAGTTGTTTTAGTAGTAACAGTTTCATATCTTTCACCAGGATTTAAATAGAAACCTGTTGGTTGAGATTCTACAGTAACGGCAGATGAAAATATTGAAAAGAATCCAGAAGTTTTTTTGGCAACAATTACTGTAGTACCAACTAACATTACAGGTTTAGTAGATGTATTTTCAACACTAAAGCCTCCGTTTCCACCCTTTCCTTCTTCATCTTTATACCTTACTGGATTATTTAAAGCGTATGAATACGGACTAAATTCTGGATATAGTTTATATTCCTTGTCTATACTCATAAATCTACCTAACCTGCTATCATATATTCTACTACCAAAATCATATTCATTTCCGTTTCCACTAATTTCGTCTTCTTTTTCTTTACCATTAAAGCCGTAGCTATACTGCTCTGTGCGCCTACAAAACAAACTATACCCTAAGTCTACAAGGGTTTTTCAAAGAACAATTTTTAATCTTAGCTAGTGTAATCACAAGCTTTCATAATAGTTTATGTTTCTACTAAGAAACATCTGATTACACTTTAAAAATACAATTTATTTTTGAAATTTTTACTACTTGAGTAGTTTATTCTTAAACTTTTTCGCTTAAAAATTTATAGCCGAGTGGCTTTAGTTGCATCCGAATGAGCGACCTTTATAATTGGGTTTGATTCCAATTATTCTTGCAAGATATTTTATTCTAGTATCGTAAGTTCTTCTTTGTTTTAATACTTTTTTGACCCATAAATAAAAATTACTTTTCTAAATTATCTAACCAAGTATTAAATCTTGGACATTTTTTTCGAATATTATTTAATCCAATCGCTTCGGCTAAAATTATACCATATACAATTTTATTATATCCAAGTATAATTCTTTCCAATCTGTGAGAAGGAGATGTTTCTCTTTGGTCATTAATCATTTCAGGATTTTCATAATTTATAAATATTTCTTTAAGTTCTTTTGTTCCAACCAATTCTTCATTTGGTATTTGCTCTTGAAAATATTTAATTTCATTAAATAGTAAACCCTCAAATTCATGTAATTGAATATAAGGAATAAATCTATGTCTCAAATCAACATCTACGTCCATAAGCATAGAGCTTTCAAGAAAATCCATTCTTTTATTTTTATCTACAATATTTAAAGATTCATCCCACTCAGGATAATTATACTTTTTATACAAGCCATAATAATCTATTAGGGTAGTAGTAAATGCTTCGCTATCACTTTTTAAATGTAGCAATATTTGCTTTTTTAATTCAGACCATTTTACAATTCCCCCCATAGTTTTTTTTATTAATGGAGACTGAATAAAAATATTTTTTTTAGCAAATACAGGTGCTAGTATTTTTGTACAAAACTCCTTTTCGGTTTCGCCTTCACATATTATTATAATTCTTTTCATTTTTAATAATTGGGTTGACCAGTACTAATAATATTTCGTTTCCATAAATCATCTATGGTGTAGTCGTCAAGCCATTGACTTAGTTTTGAACTATCTAATCGTTCGAATTTGCTTTCTCCATTAATTTGGTCAACAGTAATAATATCTTCGGCGGTAAAATGGCTAATTAAATCTGTTGATTGAGTTGCTATAATCACTTGACATTTTCTAGCAGAAACAGATTTTATCATCCCAGCTAGTTTGGCAATTGCTGTGGGGTGCAATCCTAATTCAGGCTCGTCTATAATAATTGTATCTGGTAATGTAGGTTGTAAAAATAAAACAGTAAGCGCAATAAATCTTATTGTTCCATCTGATAATTCATTAGCTCCATAAATGACATCGCTAAACCTATCTACCCATTGTAATCTAATATATTTTTCGCTGTTTGGGCTGAAAAAAAAATCTAAAAAATATGGTGCAATAGATTGTATTGTTTTTATTATCCTATTATACACAATTTTATTCGTGTTTTGGATATGGTATAAGAAAGCAGACAAATTACTTCCATTTTCATATAAATAATAAATATCGTTTTCAATATTGCTAAGACCTGAAAAAGGGGATTGAGAACTGGTATCATGAAAATGATATTTTCTAAATCTCATTAAATGCTTTATTACATATTTTGCTCTAAAATTGCTTGAATCTTTTATTCTTGCTTCCGAATCTGACAAACTAATATCAGTACCTCTGTCAGCATTATAAATTAATCTTTCATCCGTAAAAATAAAACCTTCCGTTCCAACCGTTAAAGTAGCAGAGTAACCATTTACTCCGTTGTCAAATTCTGTTCTAAATTTTATTTCACTAGTTTGTTTCTTGCCATTATGCAAAAATTTATTTTCGCCACCATTTAACGCAACATAATCATTAATTTTTTTGTTATATAATCGATTTAAAAAATCAAAAAAAGAAATAAAATTACTTTTACCACTTCCATTTGAGCCAATTAAAATATTAATCGGATTAAATATAATCTTAGCTTTCTTAATTGATTTATAACCTGATATTTCTATATAATCCATTCTAAATAATTGTATTAGTTAATTTGAACTAAACTACCTATTAACTCCCTTATTAACCCCAAAAATAGTCATTTTTAGTCAAATATTTAACTTTTTCAGCTCTATATCGGAAACCACTTATTCATCAGCTCCCGTTGCTCTTCAATGTTATTTTGGCGGTATTTAACGGTTGTAGAAATCCACTTTTGCCCCGACATTAATTGGGCTTGTTCTAATGGGATTTTCTTTTCGTTTAGCCAGTTGGCAATAACTGATTGACGGATGGTTGTAGGTGTTAAGTTCCTATCAGGAAACAAGCCCTTTAAAGTAGATACCAAATAATGAATATCATCTACCGAAATACGAGTGCCAAGTTTACCTATTACAAAAGCGTTGGTTGGGATAGTATCTCTGTGTAAACTTTTTCT
>JAYVDU010000569.1:0-23978 GCA_043749245.1 Bacteroidota bacterium
TTAAATGGCGCACTAAGTATGTATGGATGAGTTCCGAATATTGTTCGGTATGTTTGAGCATGTGTGGGCGCGGACCTACCACCGACATATCACCTACCAATACATTAAAAAATTGAGGCAACTCGTCTAAATTAGTTTGACGCATCAAGCGCCCTATAGTCGTAATACGCGCATCGTTGCGAGTAGCTTGCAATTTATCAGATAACTAGTGAAATTGCGTGGATGCTGAAATATTTTTTTAAGCGCTGCGTTTATGTTTAAAAATAATATTAAACATGGCTTTAAAAAAATAGGTTGTATCTGTTGTATATGGATTAGCTATTTTTTCTTTTAGATATTTCCGTTCCGCATCTAATACCTCTTCCACATTTCCTTTCATGTTGAGAGAAACATAAGGTGGTATGCACCCGGGCTTCTGTGTGAGTCTTAAAGTCAACAAATCTTTGGGAATGTCTTTCGAGTAACGCACGCCGATTGGCCTTACGCCCACCAGTTTTAATTCGCCTTTTAATACATTAATTAATTGTGGCAATTCATCGAGCCAGTAACGCCTTAAAAATTTACCCCAAGGGGTTAACCTAAAATCATTTGCTGGTTTTCCTGTATCTGCATAACCATGTATTTTTAAAATATAATCCTGTAAATATTCAGCATAGGGATGCATGGTGCGAAATTTATAGACCCCAATTATTTTTCCATTTTTTCCTAAGCGTGGCATTTTATATAATGGTCCATAACTTGGATTCATATCAAATACCGGTTCTTTTATTTTTTTTGCCACAACATACATCAAGCCGTTGAAGCTCTTATAATCTACAATTTCAAAGCCACAACTGGCAAGCCTGCCAAAGGTTTCAGCTTTTGACAGCAAACGATTTCTGCCACGTGTTAATAAAAAATAAATTTTTTTAAACCCCCATAACTTAGGAAATACTCTCATAAAAATAAATTCCATGCCAAAATATAATGAACCTATAATAGGAATTTTGCCTATCGGTTTTCTTACGCGCCTGGCATTAAAGGTTTCAAAACGACAAATAAATAGATGATTATCATTTAATTTTGAATTAACACTTTCAAAAAATTTATTAATAAAACGGATATCATTTACTCTGCTTAAATTAATAATAGCGTTACACTGGCCTGTATGATTTAAAATATTAAATTCATTAGTAGTAGATACTACCAAGGTTTCGGAAGATTCCGTACAAATATATGTTGAGATATAATCGTACGCTGCTTCACTCGATCTTTCAATAATTAGTTTTTTCATTGAATTTTTCTTTCACCGTGTTTTAAAAACAGTAAACAAACACAGCCTAATATGAGGCCACTGGTATTGGACATCAGGTCTTTAAAATTAAATGAACGGTAAGGAGTGAAGTATTGTAATCCTTCAGCACAGGCCGCAAATAATAAACCACCTAAAAACCAAAACCATAATTTACGAATAGATGGCTGATCAAATAAAAAAGTAAAGCCCATCCAGGGGATAAAAAAAAGAATATGAAAAACATAATCTAAACGAATACCTAAAAAGTAGGTAGTATTTGCCGTTGAATGCTCAGGGTTAATAGGTAATACAGCTATTAGAAATATTAGTACAATGTAGCAAATTGCTATGTAAAAGCCTTTCCCTTTCATAGCTTAAATGCAATTCATATTGCTATTTAACGGTAGCATATAACTTTGGTATTTTATTAATAATTTCAATTACTTCTTTAAATTCAAGACCAATTATTTCGAGGTACCATCTTAAAGTTTCGTAGCGCACTTTATTCTCTTCGTTTACTTTTGTTAATGCTTTTTCTCTTGAAATCATTCCTTCTCTGATCTGGTTACTTCTAAATGTATCATTCTCTGTAAAACCAGTTACGGTATAATAAATATAATTATAAAAACTAGCCGTGCCATCACCAATTCGCCAAGTAGAATCAGTATCAATTGCTTTTTCCCAATCATACTCATTTTTAATTAAAGTTTCTAACTCATTTTCATCCCACTTGTAATAATCAAACAAATGATAATAATCTTTTTTTGGAGACAAATAACGAACTGCGAATGAGCCTAGACTGTCAATCACAGATTGATTGATATAGCCGGGACTTAGTAAAATATTTTTACCAACAAAACCAAATAACTTTAACTGGTTAAAAATGCTTAATGAATATATTCGTTTTTTGTCAAACTGAGGTTTTAAACCAGCAAATCCGGTTTTAAAATTGGTGTTCTCTAAATTATTGATGCCCCAAATATTCAGATCAATTCCCGTTTGTTTTTTTACCTGATTGCAGTAATGAAAAAAATATTTATCCCCAGCCATAAATAAGGGAATCATACCTAACTCAGGATGCTTCATCCAAGCTTCGATGTTTTTTTTAATATTTTCTCTTTTCCATTTTATATCAGCAGAAACTATAATGTTTTCAACCCCAAGCTTGCCACAAACTCTAGCAATGTTTCTTCTTCCTAAATCAGTAACCATGCCCCAATCATAAGTAAATGCAATTGGATTTAAGCCTAATTCTTTTTTCACAATATGTAACGAATAAGTACTGTCTCGTCCTCCACTAAATGGAACAATGCAATCAGGTCGCCCATCTTTACTTTTGTATGGAGCTACTAATTTTTTTAACTCATCTAAACTTTCTATTTTTTTTTGTGGCTTGTGATTTTTACAGTAATTACACTCCCCATTCACATCAAATTCTATAAAAGGAAAAGTTTCCGGCAAAATACATTTGGCGCAACGTTTTAATTGATTGATTGATTTTATATTGTCTTCCAATAGATTAATCAAGTGAGCTTCTTTACTTTTATTAATAAACTCCATTGGATCTATAACAACTTCTTTGTCAAAATCTCCTTTTAGGTTAATTGATTTGAAAACATGTTTGTTATGCAACATAGGCGCATAATTGCCTCTAAATATTTCTTTTTGTTTAAATGCTGTTACCTCAAAAGAAGTAATATTTAAAACAAATCCTTCAAAAGGTTTTATGTGTTTAATTTGAAAATTAGTTGATAGTTTTTTTTGCACCTGTTTTAAAAAATATTCTTCGGATGCAAATAATAAAAAATCATTTTCTAAAATGTAATATAACGAACCGTTATTTGTAAAAAGAGCTAGTTCATTTCTGTCATCAAAAAGTAAAGCACTGGAAACAGTTCCTTCAATTTTATTTAGCGTATTGCCAATGGCAGTTGGTAAATTGGCAACTATCAATTCTTTTCTAATTAGGCTTAAAAGAATTTCAGTATCAATTTCATAATTACGTTTCAGATCTGGATTTGTTTTCCAAAGTTCATCTGCATTTACAATAATGCCATTATGTATACCCACAATGCCATCTTTTACAACAGGCTGATTGTTTTCTTCTTTTAATTGAGACCCATTGGTTACTAACCTTGCATGCCCAATTGCTTTAAAACATTCACCATTTTTATAAACTGAAATTGCCTCTTCCAGATTTTTTAGAAATTCTTTATTCTTTAAGAGTTTGGTAATAGGGACATCACCTTTAACTATATTAAACTCACCTTTGGGCTTAAAGTCAAATGCTACACCCGACGAATCTTGACCCCTGGCAATAGAAATCTCTGCAAGTTTTTTTAAACCGTTCTTTATAAATGTTTCTGATTGATCAGAATTTTGTTTAATGATTATTCCAAAAATGCCGCACATGTTATTTTTTTAAATATTTATTTATTAAATTAAAATCACTTCTTCTTAGAATAGTTCTGTAAAGGAAGGTAATTGGAATAATTTTAAAAATTATTTCTATTGTCATCCATAAATGTAAATGAAATAATCTTTTTGGCTCTTGTATAATTCTGAAAGGAGTTGCTAGTCCTGTTTTTTTAATCCATGTCGGACTTTGTTTAGTATAGCCAGCGTATATATCAATCATGCCTCCGCAAGGAATTAAAATATTGGAATTTAGGTCTGATTTATAGTTGTAAACAAATTTTTCTTTTATTGGTGTTGAGATACCGATTAAAAGTATGTGTGGATTATGTTGTTTAATTCTCGCAACAATGCCCTGTTCTTCGAACCCTTTATAATAGCCGTTAATACCAGGTAACATTTTAATATTTGGATATTTTTTTTGAAGATTATCAGTCGCTTTTTTATTAATTTCTTCTTTAGCGCCAAATAACAAAACCTTTAATCCTCTGACATTTGCATATTCGAGGGTATAATTGGTAATATTAGGAATGGAAATAACTGTTTTTAATTTAAAGCCTGTAAAGTAACAATACCAGTTAAATTGGGTGCCGTCACAAACCAACAAATCAAATGAATTAATTATTTCATAAAGCTCAGGATACTTTTTAAATAAGGTAATATATCCTAATGAATGTCCGAATAAAATGAAGCTTTTATTATTATTTATTGTCAAAGAAAAAAGTTCATCAACTTCTTTTAATTCGAAGTTGCTTACTTTTAATCCAAAAACGTTTAACTGTTCCATTATTTAATTCCGTTCCAAAGATTACTTAATTTAGCATTTCCCATAATTAATTTTAATACTCGCCAGGATGTATTATCGATATCATAATCGCTTGCAATTTTTGCGTACCCTTTTGTCAATTCAAATTCTTTTACCACTAACCGAATACTATCTGATACAACCTGCGGATTGAAGCCTGACAAGATAATTGTTCCTACATCCTGTGCCTCAGGACGCTCCATAGATTGCCGCAAGGAAATTGCAGGAAAATTTAAGATAGAGGATTCTTCACTGATAGTGCCAGAATCAGAAACAGTACATAACGCATTCATTTGTAAATTTACATAATCTAAAAATCCAAATGGCTTCATGAAATTAACCAAACCCTCCATTTTTATATCTGTAATTTCTTCTAAGCGTTTTTTGGTTCTTGGATGTGTAGATACAATTATCGGCATTTTATATTCTGTTGCAAGCTGATTTAAAACGATCATGATTTTTCGCAAATTTTCCGGATTGTCTACGTTTTCTTCGCGATGAGTAGAAACAACAAAGTAATTTTTGGCTTTTAACTTTAAAGTTTCTAAAGCCCGTGACGCCTTAATTTTAGTCATGTAATGATTTAAGACTTCCTTCATCGGACTACCTGTTAAATAAATTCTTCGGTGCGGTAATCCCTCTGCTATTAAATGCCTACGGGCATGTTCTGTATAAACTAAATTGAAATCAGCAATATGATCAATTATTCTTCGATTGGTTTCTTCTGGCACATTGAAATCGAAACAACGGTTACCTGCCTCCATGTGGAAAACAGGAATGTGCATACGCTTGGCAATATAAGCAGCCAAACAGGAATTTGTATCTCCCAAAACTATAAAAGCATCAGGCTTTTCTAACTTTAAAACCTCTTCCGTTTTGCGCATAATGTCACCAACAGATGAGCCTAATGAAGAAGTATCTACATTTAAAAAATGATCAGGTTTCCGAAGTTCTAATTCATCAAAAAAAACCTGATTTAATTCGTAATCATAATTTTGCCCCGTGTGTACAATAACATGATGAAGGTGCTCGTCCAACAATGACATAACACGGGATAAGCGAATTATTTCGGGACGCGTACCAACTACAGTGATCACTTTTAATTTTGCTTTCATGATTTTGTTTTTAATTTTTTAAACTGTTACAAAAAATGTATCTGGATTATGCTGATCATAAAATTCGTTGATCCAAAAAATAGTATATAATTCTTCGGTACCGATGTTTTTGATATTATGCGTGTACCAAACAGGCATATCTACAAATGAAGGATTTTCTCCGTCGAGCTCAAAAGATAATACGTCACTTGTACCTATTTTTCTTAATTCAATTAACGCTTTGCCTTTTATAACGGCAAACCGTTCGGCCTTGCGTGTATGAAAATGGTTACCGCGCGTTATCCCGGGAACGGTAGTTGAAAAAGAAACCTGCCCGCCACTATTCAGTTTTACTGTTTCTACAAAGGAGCCGCGCAAGTCTGTATTTTTGGTAAGGTGAAACGGGAAAAATGTTTTATGTTCGATATAACATAAAAAAGTTATAAATAAATTTTTTTCAAAGCTTGAATCCAAATCAGGGAACATCCCTTGTTCGAAATAGTTTTCTTTAAAATTCTGGAGCTTTAGTAGTAGGTCGGAAACTTTAATAGTTGCGGTATGTTCAATGATTTTATGCGTAACCATGGAAGTATTGTCGGCAATAGATATTATAAATTCTTTAACTAATTCTGCCACATAAATTAATTTTACTTCTCCGTCTACATCTATTTTTGGAATTTCGTTATGTGTAAGCTGATGACAAAAAGTAGCCACTACCGAATTGTAGTAAGGGTGACCGAAAGGTCCGAAAACGTTAGGTATAACTAAGCCCGTAAATTTGGCCTGATTAGTGGTCGCCCACTTTTCAAACAATAAGCGTCCTTCTTTTTTTGATCTTCCATAGGGGTTATCGCGTTCTTCTTGCGATGAAGATGAGAAAAGAACATGTGGCTTGGAATTTGTTTTTTCCATGGCTACAATTAGTTTTTTAACTAAACTTATATTTGTATCATAAATTACGGCAGGATCATTATGGCGATTCATTGCCGCTAAATGAATAACAACATCGCAACCTGATACAAATTTTTCAAGCTTTGCTTCATCTTCAAAAAAATCTTTTTCAAAAGGAATACATATATACTGATCTGTTAATAAACTGATAGTATTATATAGGTGATAACCCATAAATCCTTTTTGTCCTGTAACCCCAATCTTTATCATAATTTGTTTAATAATTTATAATGTCCATATATTTTGATGAAACCTGTATAGATCTCCACTTGATTCTTCTAAAGTAAGATCAGAAAAAATCATAACTGTTGAATCTTCTTCCAACGCTTTAAAACCGTTTGCATATCCTGCAAGTATTGTCAATACACTTGGTTCTTTTGCATATAGTATTTGTCTTGTAATACTTAAATTATTAGATGGAGTTTTCCAGTCATCAGGTTTAACCCAACCAAAAAGAAAAGATCCTTTTGTGACAAAAAAATGTTTGTTCTCAATCTTATGTCCCTGCCATGCCCTTATAATGTATGTGTCAGGATGAGTTACTGTATAAAAACGCTTTACATTTTGTAGACTGAATTCATTTACAAAGCTGAGTGTGCCCCTTTCGTCACTGTGTTTATTGCCTTTGATCAACATGTTTTATTGTTACAATTTTTCAATATCATTACGAATCATATCGAGTTTCATTAACAACTGTTTTGTTCCCTCTATATCCAAACGATTTGTATTATGCGAATGGTATTCTTCTATTTTAGACATATCTTTCAACCCTTCCGAAAAAAAGCTCTCATAATTAAGATCTCTGGTATCAGCAGGAACACGATAATAATTTCCCATGTCTTGTGCCTTCACCATATCTTCACGGTTCACTAAAGTTTCGTATAATTTTTCTCCATGCCTTGTACCTATAATTTTAATTTCGTTGTTGGCTTTATATAACTCAAGTAATGCTTTAGCTAAGGTTTCAATAGTTGCAGCTGGCGCTTTTTGCACAAATATATCACCTGGCTTACCATGTTCAAACGCATACAAAACTAAGTCAACGGCATCTTCCAGCGTCATCATAAAACGTGTCATACTTGGATCGGTGAGCGTTATTGGTTTTCCTGATTTAATTTGTTCCACAAAAAGAGGTATCACCGATCCCCTTGAAGCCATCACGTTTCCGTATCGTGTGCCACAAAAAACAGATTTGGTTGCATCCAGATTGCGAGACTTTGCTACCATTACTTTTTCCATTAAAGCTTTTGACATACCCATTGCATTAATTGGATAAGCTGCCTTATCAGTACTTAATACAACCACATTTTTTACATTATATTTTTCCGCTGCAGTTAATACATTTTCTGCCCCAATTATATTTGTTTTAACTGCTTCCATCGGAAAAAATTCGCAAGAAGGTACCTGCTTTAATGCAGCTGCATGAAAAATATAATCTACGCCTTTAATAACGTTATCAACAGCCTGCGCATCTCTTACATCACCAATGTAAAATTTTACCTTATCGTTATTTAAAGCTTTACGCATATCGTCCTGCTTTTTTTCATCACGACTAAAGATTCTGATCTCATTAAAGGTGTCTGTATTTAAAAAACGTTTAAGTACAGTATAACCGAAGGAACCTGTTCCTCCAGTAATTAGTAGTTTTTTACCGATGTTTGTCATAATTAGGCAATTTCTTTTAAAGTAGTATTAAAAACATGTAGCATGCTTTTTTCAAATTTTTCAACTGTAAATTTTTCGAAATAAATTGATCGCCCCCTTGCTCCAAATTCTTTTACAAGTTTAGGATTATTAATAAATTCGGACATATAATTTTGTAATCCTTCTTTATTTTCTTTTTTATAAATATACCCGGATTTACCGGTTTCAACAATTTCAGGAATTGCGCCTTCATCTGTAGCGATTATAGGCAAAGAAAACTGCATAGCTTCCAAAAGAACCAATCCGAATGCTTCGTTTCGAGTCGGAAAAATAAAGGCATCGGCATTCTCAAAATAATGTATTTTATCTTCATTGTATTTTGGTCCGTGATAAAAACAATGCTCTGTTAATTCATATTCCTTTATTCTGCTAAGCAATTCGGTTTTACTGATATCACCTTCACTTCCAACCATATCAACAACAAAATTATATCCTGCTTTTTTAAGTTGCTTCGCGCTTTCAAGTAAATCAAAAACACCTTTATCTTTTAATAGGTTAGAAAGGAAGAGGAATTTAAAAGCTGTCCTCTCATTTCTTTTTGTTTTATTTATTTTAGAATTGTTTAATAATCCAATGCCGTTATTAACCACAATTATTTTTTTAGGATTTAAAAAGGCAACATCACTTTTTTGTTTTTCGGATAACACAATAAGATATTGGTGGTTAAACCCCAATTTATATAAAATAGCATTGAGCTTTCGTTTTTTAAATGATTCTAATATTCCTTTACCGTGTAAATGCAGAATGAATTTTTTTCCGAAAATTTTCCCAGTTAAGATAAGTATTAGATCTCTATAGTAGGTTAGCCCAGTAATTGAAGGCTGGAAGTAAATGATATCAGGACTTTTAAAAATAAGTGATTTTAACAGCCTAAAAAAAGTCGCCAGAAAAATACCCGCTTTTCTTATTTGAAATGTACCAAGCTCCTTTACGCTTTTAGAATAGCTTATACCTATCTTATTAACCGCAAAAGAACTATTGAGCAGCTCACTGTTATATATAACGCTGTTCATATATGTTGCCCCAGTTAAAGGCGGCGGCATTTTAAGCATAAACAAGATCTTATTGTTAATTCGCATGAATTTTAATGCCACATTTTTCTTCAAGTATTGGAATAAAAGCCCGATTTAAATAGATAGGGTCTTCTATAGATTTACTCGGCAAATACTTAGAAAAAGTTTTTGATTTGAAATTAAAAAAAAATGGTCCTTCGAAATTATTAGTTTCTAACAACGCATGTATTTCATCACGATTTTCACTAATCTCTATCAAAAATATTTTTACTTCAGACAACGTATTTTCAAACCCTTGTAGTACCTCATATTCAAAGCCTTCAACGTCAATTTTTACAATATCAGGTGAAAAATCATTTTCTTTACAAAAATCAGAAATTTTACAAGATTCTATTTTTATTGCGTTCTTAGTCGTTTCATTAACTATCTTGTTTATTGAACTCCCTGCATCATCAGTAAATGAAACTATTTTATTACTATTACTTACTGCTTTATTAATCGGATAAATATTAGTCCTATTATTTAATTTAATTTGATCTTTTAAGACTGCAAATGTATAAGGATGCGGTTCAAACGAATACACCTTCGAATGTTGCGCTTCAGATGCTATTAAACTATAAAGGCCAATATTAGTTCCTATATCAAGCATGTTTACAAAACCCTTATTTAGTATATACTTAATTAAATTCATATTATTATAATCATACATTCCCTGCGTATATATTTTCGTTCCTCCTTCAAGTGATAACTTTTTATTTTTTATTTCTATCAGAGAGTTTGAAACTTTTATTTTTAATGGAAAAAAATTAAAAGTTTTAATAAGTTGCCAGACCAGATATTTAGATAATGCTTCTGCTTTATTAATATTTTGATTTTTCAAAATATGATTAATCGAATAATATATTGATTTAATACTCATTTTTTTATTGTAAATAATTTATAGCGCTAATTATTCCTTCTGCTGCTTCTTTAGAATTAAACTTGGATATTTGAGCCAAGCAATTTTTAGAAAATAAATTATATTTAACTTCATTATCTAACAATAATTCAATATGTTTAACCCATATATCCGCATCTAATGGCAAAACATAACCGTTATAATCATGTAAAACAAGGTCATTAGCCGCACCTGCATTATCACATGTAATAACTGGGGTACCAACAGCGCATGAATCATTAGCAACTACACCCCAAGAATCTACCTTTGTTGGAAATAAAAATAATTTGCAAGAAGCATAATGTAAAGGTAATTCTTCCTTCTGAATAAATCCCGCATAGGTAAAATCAATATTACTATTTTTAAGTCGGTTTATTACCTGCTCTTTCAACTCACCACTACCAATTAATAAAACTTTTAAATTTTTTCTTTTTTTAAAAAGTGTCTCAATAATTTCACAAAAAAAGAAAGGCATTTTTCTATCTATAAACTGACCTGAAAACATTACATCGAATTTCTTTTTCGAATTAATAAATTTAAAACTATAGTCATTATCTACTGCATAGTGTGAAATAAAAATTTTTTCTTCGGAAATTTTATATCTTTTGAAATTATTATAACCTTTAATGCTTACTGGTATAAATGCTTGCATGTGCTTATACATAATTTTTCTTATTAAGATATGCAAAAAGGAATAACTTTTTTCATTTAACGCCCAAGCATCAGTATTAGCAACTCTTTTTTTTCGAAACAAAAAAGTATATATCATCGCTTTAAGCATTAACGAATTAAAGCCACATGTAATTACTATATCCGGATTATATATTTTCAAGTTCCTATACAGAGATTCTTTGGAAATGGCTGAAATATATTTATGATTATGACATAACACCTCTTCATTCCAATCGAAAGCTGGGTGTTTTTTCGCTGTGTAAAAAACCATAAAATCATTACCCAATGTTTTATATATTTGATTAAATACAATAACTCTATAAGGTGAAGGAATGCTTGTTAATATTATTGTTTTAAGAGGCATTAATAAATTTCTTTTTTTTATTGTATTGTTTAATTTCTTTTTTTTGTTTTATAAAATGCAGTCGAATTATTCTAAGTGATACTCTTATAAAATGAAAAGGTAACTTTATAATAGCCGAATATTTGTAAGGTATTATTTTTGAAATTAATAAATTTAGATACGCATTTTTTCTTTCAAAACTTGTTTCATTTTTCACAACAAGATCCCAATTTTCATTATGCTCTGCCGCTTTACTAAAGGCTTGTTTTCTAAAATTGGCTACAGCACTGTTTAAACGCTTAACTCGCATTCCTTTTGTTAGTCGAGAATAGAAATCACCGTCCATATTACACTTTAATGACTCATTAAAATACCCATTTTTGATCATTGCCTCTTTTTTCCAAAAAACGGCGTTTGAGCTTAACACTGTTGTAAAGCCTAAGAGGCATCCCGTTATATAGTTAAAATTTAAGTGCCTTCTCCTGTATATAAAATTGCCATGAAGATCAGTTACATTCATATCACCAAATACAATATCGGTTCTTTTATCTTCAGTAAAGCGTTCTGCAACTTTCTGAAAAACACTTTCACAAAAAGTATCATCAGAATTGATCCAACAAACAACATCACCTGTGACTTGCTTCATTCCAACGTTAATTGCTGGCGTCTGCCCTCTATTTTCTTGTCTTATTAAAAAAATATTATTTGGAAATTGAGCTACATATTTATTAATTACTTCGACTGAGTTATCTGTTGATCCATCATCTACAATAATATATTCATAATTTTGATAGTTTTGGGCAATTATACTTTCAATAGTTTCACCTATATATTTCGCATAGTTGTAATTAGGCGTAACAATTGAAATTTTAAGCTTTTCCATGAATTAAATTTAAATATGTCATGTAATAAATTTCACCAACTATTTTCGGGTAATTATTGGATAATGCTTTCTTTCGGGAATTTTCACTCATTTCAATTCTTAAGTTTCTATTATTTAATAGAATTATAACAGAATTGGTAATTTCATTTATACTTTGAGGTTTAATAAGCAAACCGTCTACTCCATTTAATATCATGGATGATATACCGCCTACATCTGTAGCAATAGAAGGCACTCCTACTGCCATTGCTTCCAATAAACTGTTTGGACTATTATCAACCAAAGTTGGAAGAACAAATATTGCAGAAGTTGACAAAATATTTGCTATTTCATTACTATTAAGAAAATCATGAAAAATAAAATGCTTCTCAGCTTTTTTTATTTGAATAATATTTTTTATTGACGTTACAAATTCATTACTACCTTTTCCAATTAAATGAAGCTTAATATCCTTTGTTTCTAAAATCTTGATTACCGCTAATATTAAATTTAACACACCTTTTCTTTCATTTAATGTTCCGACATAAACAATTTCATCTGAATCTATTCCTTTCCACTCTTTTTTAAAATATACACTGTTAATTGCTTCAGGCAAATAGTGTATAATCGCGGAAGAATTATTTTTTTTCACAAAGGCTGTATCAAAATTAGTTCTACAGCCAAAATGCGTACCGGCTTTTATTAATTTAATTTCCATTGATTTTTGAAGCGTTCCAACAAATGTGGGTTCAAATTTAACTATTTCATTTACGATGCCTTGTATTGATATAATGGTAGGAGTATTAAATTTTGTTGAAATATACCCATAAGGTCCTTCCGTTCCGTGTGCATGAATAATATCGGGTTTAATTTTTTTAATAATTTTATTTGTTCTTTGGCTAAGGAACCAATATTTAGTTAAATGATTAAAAGGAAAAAAGCTTGGAAAGCCTTTATAAATAAATGGAATTCCTGTCCTTAATACATGAAAATGAATACCTTGATTTATACAGCTTTGATAAGATTTAACATAAGGACTAAAGGTTAAAATATGTAACTCAATGTTAGTATTTTTCTTAATTTCGTTTGCTAAATTTATGATCCAAGATGCAGGATGAACCTTAACAGTTCTCATTAATTCAATGTATCCGTCTAAAATATTAACAGGATAATGACATAACCATAAAACTTTAACTTTCACGAAGTTTATAATTAACTACTTTTGCTGTTTTATTTATCTTACTATAGAATAATAATCCTAAAAAAAAGATACTTCCAAAAATTACCTGAGAAAACCCTATTATTATAATAATTAATAATAATGCAAGAGCAAATTTATTGTTATAAAATCCATATTTATTTGAAAACATTTTCACTGTGTTAAACATAAGCGTAAAATAATAAATAAAAAAAAATATACCGTAAGTTGCCGCTAAATCAGATATTCCATTGTTTTTATGGGTTGTTGATCCAAATTCTTTAAAATTTTCAAATCTCGTATGTTCATTTTTCCCTCTGCCAGTTAGTGGATAACTAAAAGCATCCTGCATATCAACAACAAAATTTGCTAATCGTTCTCTACTTTCCGCTTTTCTTGGATCATTGGAGATGGCAGCTTCAAGTTGAATAGAGATTTTTTTACCCAAAAAATCAAAATGATTATAAGAATAATAAGATAAAAATATTATAGAAGGAAGGATAAATACATTAAGTCCTATTTTTCTTGAAGTACTAATATAAAGTGTCAAAAATAAGGCTGTTGTAATAAATGTTGTAGTTGAGAAAGTTGAAATAATTCCTAATAACAATAACATGTTTCTTTTATTTAATATTTTATGAGTTCTTATAGTGTTAAAAATTAAAGAAATAACTAAAAAAATCCCAAAACCACCAGCTTCATGAAAAGGTCCGGGATTTCTGCCGAACTTAATATATGCATCTTCATAATCTGAGCCCAATGTTATACCTGTGTTTAAACTATAAATTATAAAATTCGGCACATAATTATACCCCCTTCTGCCAGCATCTCTATTAAATAAAGAGGCAACGTTATCTTTAAGAAAAATTTCAAAGCTAGGAAATATCATTGAAGGTAAATAAAAAATAAAACTTATAACAGTAAAAAAGCAAATTACATCTACTACATATATATCTAAGTCTTTACCAATCAATTTAACTAATAAGTAAGCATTAATAAAGGAAATATATGTGCCAATTATAGTTTCAAAGGCGATGTAGTTAAACACGAGTATTTGTCCCATTAAAATAAGTGTTAGGATAAAAAACACCATTAGTGACTCTTTTTCAATTTTAATTCTCTTTGAATAAGAGATGAAGAACAAAATTATAAAAGGAATTATTGTAAAAGTAATACCTGTAGTAAAAAATGGAAATCCCGCCAAGGCAATTAAAAAAAAAGTATATATTCTTTTTTTTCTCATATCCTTTTTAGAATATAAATTTATAGCGATTAATTCTTCTGCAGAATATTTTAAAGTATGCATTTATTTAGTTGCTCTTAAATAAATATAAGGTGCAAGTATTTTATTTTTTTTAAATGGGACTATTTTCCCTAATTTATTACTTAGTAATATTGATGCCTGTAACAGCTTTGTCTTTCTGTCATAGTTTTCTAGCCAAATAGCTGGTTTTCCAAAATAATCAACGCTTATATTTTTAAGATTTAACTCTAAACATATTTTTTTTAATAGATCAATATCCATACATTCAATAAAATGTACATCATAATTACCCCTATCAAATTTTCTTTGTACCCAGCCATTAATACCCCTAAAATTTGGCAACGTAATTAGTAAATTTCCACCTTCCTTTAGTAATTCCACATGTTTATTAATTATATCTTTTGTGTTTTCAAAATGCTCTATAAAACCAAAAGAACAAACAATATCATATTTTTTATCTGATTTATAAGTTAAAAAATCAGCCTTAATAGTTTTAATTGTACCTCTTTTAATTTTATTAATATCTTCTACTTTACCGATTACTTTATCAGAAATAAAAAAGTCAAGTATAGTAACATTACATTGTTTTATTTTATTGAAGTAAACGGCTAGTTTACCCGGAAATCCACCTATTTCAATTGAATCTACTCTTTCCGGGTAATCTTTAACTAATCTCTTAAAAAAAACATCTTCAGTTGGTGAGAGTTTAACATTGTCCCAGTAATTCTCCCAAAATTTAAAATCAGTTAACTCATTCATAATTTTATTTATTCCAAATGCCTTTAGCTGTTTGATTTATTATTTTTTTATATTGAATGTAGGTCCAAGATGTATTTACCAACCCCAATATACAGGAGGATAAGACTACACCTGCAATCTCAAAATTTTTAGCTAATATAATTGTTAATGGTATTATTAAGATTGTGCCGAAAACTCCACTATATAGCTGAAGCTGTATTTTGCCTATTCCATTTAAAAATTGGACGTAGATCATATTCCAGGTTATTATAATAACATTTAGAGTCATAAATAATGACACATTAAATGTCACATTTATGTTTCCGCCCACCCAAAATTTGTATACAAAATTTGAGAAAAAAAGAAGTACTAAAGCGACGCACGAAATTACAAACCAAAATTTTTGAAGCTTCCTTATGACGTTTTTTATCCAAACATAATCTTTCCTATGCCACGCATCTGTAAATGCTGACCAAAAAGGTGTCATAACAATTGCTGCGATCATGGTTATAATTCCGAAATATTTAAAAGCAATGTTGTATGGTGTTACTTCTTCTGGACCAAACAATTGAGCAATAATAATATTATTGCATTGAAACAAAATGATTGCAGCAACCTGAATTATAAAAAATTTTAACCCTACTCCTGTTAATTTTTTCGCATACCCTAATCTGATTAAATGAAATGAAGGTGCATATTGTCTGTAACTATGGGTATAAAACCAAATGTTTGAAACCAACAATACTAATACAGGCGTACACCCTAAGCTAATTCCTAAATAAAGCAAATTACCCGAAGTTGTTTTAGTTAAAATAAATATAATAAACAAAGAAATTAAATTAGCTAAGAAGTTAAATAAAGCTGCTTTTGCAGGTTGCTGATTGGCAGTTAAAACAGTTATGAGAAGCTGTAATATAAATTGTACGCAAAAAAAGGTGAATACAATCAACGCAAGAATGCTTAATTGTGGAGCCATACTTTGCGAAGTGTTTAAAATACTTGACCAGTTTAAAAAAGGGTTTACAACTAAAAAAATTAATAATACAAAACCAATTACTATAGATAAAATAGCGTAAGTAGTACTCACGTATATTCGAGCTAATTTATATTTGCCAGAAGCTACTGCTTCTGCAAATTTATTACGTAAACCATTTCCAAATCCTATATCGAAAAAACTAAACCAACCGATAATAGAACTTAGTGTTAACCAAATGCCGTATTGCGTTTTATCTACATAATTTATAGTTAACGGAACCAACAATAGTCCAATAAAAATATTTAATCCTTTAATTGCAAAAGAAAGCACAATATTTCTCTTGGCTTTAATACTTCGTACTTCACCTTTTGTAAAATAAGATTTTATGTTTTTTGTTTTATTTTTAAATGAAGCTATCATTTTCAACTCAAATTCGTGTAATACAATTTTTAATCTTTTTTCATTTTCTTAATGATGATAATCCTGATATTTTGCAACCAGTGTATTCTTTTTTGAAATATATAATTCAAACATTCTAAATAAAACTATTCCTAAAACTATCCCCATAAAATTACTCAGCATATCCAGTAATGTTAATGAGCGCTTGGGTATATATGCTTGTAGCACTTCTAAAACAAGGGAGCACAAAAAGAGTATGCCGGCAAAAAGAAACAGGTTGGTTTGTTTAAAAACAAAATAACGTAAGAGCAACGTCAACAACACATAATAACCGCCATGGATGAGCATATCTAATTGCCAGGTATAGGGTAAACCCAAATAGGTTTCGGGATGAAAATTGGGCAATGTAGATAATACAATGGTTAAGGCAATGGCGATGATAAATTTGTAATTTAATAGTGAATGAAGCATTTTTTTAAGAAGGTATTTTAATTCCCCTCAATAAACTCTCTTTTTTCAAAGGGAGAGTTAATTTGTTTGTTTTCAAGAAGCATTGTCTCTTGGTTAATGACTTGGCACGGTAGTGTTTTAAGAAACATAGTACCCGCCGGTTTTTTTACTTCCTCGCCTCTCGATCAATTCTTTTTTTACTAATACGCTAACTAATTTATCTATAGTACTTAAAGGTATGTTTAATACCACAGATAATTGAGATGCCTTAGTGCCCGGATTTTTTTTAATATAATTAAAAACAATTTTTTGCTTTGTATTTAATTCGCCATTTAATTCACCATTTAATTCGCCACTTGCTTTTTGTTTCGAAAAAACGGTAACTCTAAATCCGTGCTGAAAATTTTCGAACTCAGGCGCCTGGCAGCCATGTGCTTTAAAGGCGTGTGTAATACGTTTAATGCCCGACCCATATTTTTCGATCCATCCAATTTCTTTAAAGGCAAAAGCAATAAGTTTATTACGACAATCGGAAACGTAGGAACCGTTTAATAAATTTTGTATGCTTATACTGTTTGGTAATTCTCCGGGATTAAAAAACTCTATTCTATCATCAAATATTTTAATACCGGAGTCGCCTGATTGCATATAATCGCGGTGCACTATCATGTTAATTACAATTTCGCGAATGGCATTTAAAGGGTATTCCCAAACCTCCTCACGCTGCGATTTGCCGGAAATGATATATTCTTTTCGAATATGTTTGATAATAAAATTTAAAACGACGTCTACTTCAGTAATTAGATCTGAACGAACACTTACGGCATCTTTTATTGTAATGTCATTCTGAAATCTTCCCATTTCTATTGTTGAGAGAATGGTGTCGTTTTTGGTAAATAACAAAAAACAGGCGTTGGTGATTTTACCTTCGCGCAGTAATTCTAATTTATGAAGAAAAGAAAAGGATGCTTCGTCAATTTTTACTAAATGGTATTTATTCCATAAGGTAATAAATGAACGTATTTTTTCTTCGGCAATTGAATTGATGCTGTGATTGGGGTCTAAATTGTAATCCCAACTACTATTAAATGTTTTTAAGTGCAGATTGGCAATTTCATTTAATGTAAGCTGATGATTAGAATTTTTTACCCTCTTATAATATCTTCCTTTAAAGGAAACGGGCTTAATTGGAAATTCTTTTACAAAAAACGCTACTGTTTCTTTTCCTGCTACATTCACTATTTCGGCATCGGGAATAATTGAAGGCTGTGTTTTGTTTTTAATTTCGTTAACCCATTGTTGAATGGTTTCGTTGCCTATTTTAAAACCTTTAACGGGCAAGCCTTTATCATTAACGCCAACTAATACTTGTCCGCCACTGCTATTAGCAATGGCAACCAGTGTTTCAATAACGGCATCGTTAAAACTACTTTTAAATTCGGTATGTAAATTTTCTTTCAATGATTTTTTAGAGTAATTTTCAATACCTACTAATGAGAAAAGGCAAGTGCAAATGAAAATTCAGATTTCCGCAAAGTTGTTGCGGAAATTCTATTTTTATAGGTTAAATAAAATTTACGGAAGCGTTCAGTGCTGTCAATTGAATACCCTTTACCAAAGTCTTTGGTTAGTTTACTACTTATTTTTATTAAGGTAGTAGAAGCATAATTTGATCTTGCCTTATTCGTTTGTTCATCCTCAACAATGTATTTGCCAATTTGAAAGTAAGTGAGCAGCATGGTAGTATTAACACGCTTAACAACTTGCTCTTTAGCAAACTCAAGAAGAGTTTTAATACTCGAATATAAATTATGAGGCTTTTTTGATTTCAATTGATTAAAATATAATTAGGGCAAATTAGGATAATCCTTAATAACAACCATTTTTGCACAGCTTCGCCACCTCAGTTACAGGATGGTTGAGTTTTTAATTTTTAAATATAATTAAAATTATCTGTAAAACGAGCCAATAAATGTGGTATTTGTGTTAATATACTAAGGGGTTTTATTGTCACAATGAACGGGGCTTAACTGTCACACTGAGCGCAGTTTTACTGTCAGGCAAAGGTACAAAATGTCGAAGTAAAATTTTTGAAGATTTGCTAAGAATTTATCGCCTAAATAGTATACTTCTTTATAATGAATAATGTCTTTTTAACGCCATTTATGGTAAAAATTATCGTAAACAAGTTGATTTTCAATACTATTCTAATAATAAGACAAAAGTCCAATACTTAATTGAGTAAAAAGACTAATTAATAAAATAATCTACGGCAGGGTTATTTGCTGATTTAGTTTGGTAAAACGTTGTTTCTTTGCTTAAAATAAAATAAATCGTCATGCTTATTAAAGCTGAGAAAAAACACCAAACTGAAATCACATAATCATCAAAAAATAGCCTTGATACAAGATAAGAAAGCAATACAAAAACTCCCATAAGTGCTACTCCTTTTGTACTTGAGATAAAGTTAGAAATGACGGTAGGAATCAAATAGAATATCCCAATAAGCATTTTTGCGCCTATTGGAATTTGAAGTTCATAATGGATATGGTAAGATGTTATTTGTGCTTCAGATTTGTAAACGCAGAGATAAATGACTGAGAGGATTGAAAACAACAATCCCAAACCAGAAAAAATCCCTAATATAATTCTCCGTTTTGGCCTTTTTTCAATCAAAAACATGGATATAGGAACCCACGCAGGCCAAATAACAAGAGCAAACAATAAGAAACTATATGTTGCGAATTGCTGCCAAAACTGACTTGCCGAATTTAAAAGTGAAAGCCAAACAAAACCTTCTGAAAATTGCTGAATAGCAAAAATAAATGGAATGCAAGCAAATAGGATTTGCTTGCTGTTTTGAACTTTTTTAATTGAAGCTACACCAATTACAGTTAATATAACACCTGAGGCAAAACTTGCCGTTGTTGAAAAACACATATATAATTATTTATAAAAGGCATTTTTTTTATTTCTTTCATGAAGCATTGGAGTTTCATCTCCATAACCAATTATAATTGCCAAATGTACTTGTTCATCTTCTGGTATACCTAGTTTAGTATAACTTTTTGTTTTTTCAATGAACTTTGCAAAGCCAACAGGACAGCTATCTAAACCTACTGATTTAGCCGCTAACATTATGTTTTGAGAACACATGCCAATATCAATTGCAGCCCATTCATCATCTTTTTGAGCTGTTATAAATATTGCAACAGGTGCGCCATGAAATACAGGGTCTTTAGCTTTAAAAAACTCAATCATTGATGGCAAATGGGTTATGCCCGATATAAGAGCTTTCGCAGCTTTTTTTATACCCATTTCTGGGATGCTGTGCATGCCTTCTTTAATTATTTCTTCGGAATATAATTTTATATCTTCTTTTGCCGTAACAATATAAAACTTCCATGGTTCTTTTCCCATTGCGGACGGAGCCATTCTGCCGGCTTCTAATAATTGTTCAATCAGATCTTTACTGATAGCTTTATCCTGATACTTTCTAACTGCTCTTCTTTCGAAGATTGTTTTTATTACTTCATTCATATATTTGTTTTTTTAGTTGATTTCTTTTTAATTTTCAAGAACATTTCTGATTACATTTTAATAATTTTTCCATCTTCCATTTCAATAATTCGATGTGTGCGATTTGCGAAATCATTATCGTGCGTAACAATTAATAACGATTGTTTATAAACCTCTGCTAATTCTTTAAAAACACTAAAAACAATCTCACTATTTTTTTTATCTAGATTTCCGGTTGGCTCATCTCCCATAAGAATAAGTGGCTCATTTATTAACGCCCTTGCAATGGCGACACGTTGCTTTTCGCCGCCAGATAAATGATTGGGACTTTTTAACGCTTCTTTTTCTATACCCAACACCTTTAACTTTTCCATAGCACGATGTTCAATTTCTTTTTCAGAGAACTTAGCTAATTTTAGACCTGGGAGCATTACATTTTTTAAGACTGAGAATTCGTTTAATAAATAATGAAACTGAAATACAAACCCTATCTTTTCGCTGCGCACCAATGCTAATTCAACTTCTTTTTTTGCTTTCATACTAACCCCATCAATTAGCAAATCGCCTTCATAATCTGTATCCATCGTAGAAAGGATGTATAGTAATGTAGATTTACCACAACCCGATTTGCCGATTACCGATACGAACTCACCTTTAGTAATTGAAAAATTAATTTCTTTTAAAACCTTTACTGTTACAGGGTCGTGAAACGATTTTGAAATGCCAATGGCTTCTATAATTTTCTCACTCATGCTATTTTCCTCTTATAATTACTACCGGGTCAACTTTGCTTGCCTTGCGAGCAGGAAAGTACCCTGCCAAATATGTGGTTATGATCGAAAATAAAACGCTTACCAAATAATATTTTGGATTATAATCAATGGGGTAGGTTTTAATAGTTGGCAAACTTGCGGTATTAAATGGGATATTATCAATTACAAAGCTTAATCCCAATCCGAAAACTAATCCAAGCAAACCACCAATAATACCAATGCTTAACGCTATACTAATAAAAATTCTATTTACATCTTTACCCGAAAATCCAGTCGCTTTTAAAATAGCAATGGAGTCCATTTTATCGTAAATCATCATATTTAGAATATTATATATGCCAAAGCCCGCAACAATTAATAGTACAATCCCAACTGAATAAGAAATAATTGTTCTCACCGAACTCCCAGTTTGAAATTGTGCGTTTGCTTCTTGTATATCCAAAGCATCTACTTCGTATAAATTTCCAAATTCTTTTGCTAATTGTGGTGCTAACAAAATATCTTTTAGTTTTATTTGTAAATCGGTAATATAACCCGTGTTTTTACCCATTAATTTTTGGGCTGTGCTAAGAGATGTGAAACTTTGTATATTATCTAAATCACGAATCCCCGATTGATAATAGCCAACCACTTTTAATTGCATAATTTCTCCTTTAGTTGTTGTTACTTGAATTACATCATCAATATCGGCTAACATTTTATCGGCTAAATTTTTACCTAAAATAATACTGTTTGGAATGTTTTTTAAATCCATATAATTACCCTTAGTCACATAGTCGTTAAATAAGAATAATTTATTTTCCGCTTCCACATCTATACCATTAATAACACCTGTTAAATCAACTACACCAACGTTGTAAAACACTTGTACAATAATTTTCGGAGCAATACCTAAAACTCGAGGATCTTGCTTTAAAGAATGGACAATGGCAGCACTATTGCGTATTTCTAATTGTTGATTTTTCGGTTTTACCGAACTTACAAAATTGTGATGGCTTTTATAGATTACTGCTTTGTCAATGGGTTGTAATTTTGAAGGTTTAATTTCATTATACAAACGAATGTGTGGTGTTCGGTTCATTACTAATCCATCTAATAGTGTATTTAATCCAGCCATAAAACTAAGTAATGCAATAAACATGGTAATACTAAATGTAACGCCAAAAGCAGCTACTAGCGTTTGTTTTAGACGTGCTCGTAATAAGGAGAGAGAGATACTTGCAATTAATTTTACGTTCATTTCGTGGGATTTACTAATACATCATTGACCGTAATACCTGAAATAATTTCAATTTTTTTATAATCCTTTAACCCAGTTTTTACTTTTGTAGTATCATGTTTATATTTTATAACAAGAGAATCATTTAATACATAAAGTCTAGGGATTAATAAAGCATTTTGTTTTGTCTGTATAATAATACTTGCTTCAAACGTAATATTTGGATACAATATTTTTGGTGGATCAATAAATTCGGCCTCTATTAAAAATGTTCGGCTACGCTCGTTCATTATTGGATTAATTTTTGTAATTCGGGTTTCAAATACTTTTTCTTTATAACTTTCTAAGGTCACTAAAACTTTCAAGTCTTTTTTAATTCTCAAAATATCATATTCATCAACTTGCATTTCTAAAATAAAGTTTTTTGAGTCGCCTATAATACCCAAAGGCGTTTGAACCCCTACATTTTCACCTTGTAATTTATTAAGACTATATACTACGCCATTTATATTACTTTTAATTATAAAATCGTTTGCGACCTGATTAGATATTGCTAAATTATTTCTTGATTGAGAGGAGTTAAAATTAAGTTGGCGTTTTAAATCATTATATTTTATAATAGAAGTTTGATAGGCATTTTTGGAACTTTCGTAAGCTAAAGCACGTTGTTCAAATTCTATTTTTGTTCCAATTTGTTGTTGCCATAAAGTATTCTGTCTAAAATATAATGCCGAATCATTTTTTAATTTGTAGTTACTTAACTGTACAAAAGCCCTCGCATCATTAAGTTTTTCTTGATTAGAATTGATATTAGCGAAATTTGCTGCAAGCTCGGCATTCTCTTTATTTAAAAGTTGGGTCACATTACTGATACTTAAAAGAGGAGAGCCTTTTTTTACAGAATCACCTTCAACCACAAATACAGTTTTTATAATCCCATTCACATTTGCAAATACTTCGTATTGATTTTTACTTTTTATAATACCAGATGCGTAAATCGATTCAGTAATTGACTCTTTTGTGGGCTTTATTTTTTCAATTTTACCCCCACATGCCACCACAAAGAGCGATAGAATTATTATAATTATTTTCATAGCCCTATTTTAATTGCCTATTTTTTGTTTAGGATTTGCATTTATTAGTTGAATCTGCCCTTTCTAATAGCTCTTTTTTCGAATATTGTTTTTAATTACTTCACTCATTTTTTTTATTAAATAGATTCGCTTTAGTAATTATGGTGATTAGATCATTACTTGCTATTATTTTTGGTATCTTTCTCAGCTATCCCCGAAAGATTATTAAATCTTGCGCTAATAATTTTTTCGTTAATCTTAAAATGTATAATATAATAGTAATAATCTGTGTTTGATACA
>JAYVDU010000570.1:0-2666 GCA_043749245.1 Bacteroidota bacterium
AGCGCTAATTAGCCAACGGTAAAAAAAGGATTAAAAAAAACGTTTTTTATTTTGTTTTTCTCAAATATCATATTAATATTGCATAACTTTTTGCAGACGTGCTAAAACTATCATAAATATGAAAAAGACTTTTTTATTTCTTATATTATCTGGAATCCTTACCACTAAAGGATTCTCTCAAGGTGGTGTAATCATTTTAGAGGGTAATTACCAAGGTAAAAACCTATATGTTCAAAATCCATTCGGTTCGGGAGGGGTTGGTTTTTGTGTAACAGAGGTATTTGTTAATGGAAACATAACAACTGACGAGGTTAACTCAAGTGCCTTTGAAATTGATTTCAAGTCGCACAAACTACAAATTGGAGAAAAAGTTGAAATCAAAATAAAACATAAAGAAGATTGTAAACCAAAAGTGTTAAACCCTGAAGTGTTAAAACCGAAGAGTACATTTGAAGTTATTACAATGACTATTGATAAAGATGGCACTTTAAAATGGAGCACTAAATCTGAAACTGGAAAATTAGCATTTGCAGTTGAACAATTTCGCTGGAACAAATGGGTAAAGGTTGGAGAAGTTGACGGTGTAGGAACTCCTGTAACAAATAACTACACATTTAAAATTGCTGCTCATTCTGGAAAAAATCAAGTGCGTGTTCGCCAAACAGATTATAGCGGACAACCACGTTTATCTAAGCCAGTAGATTTTATGTCGGATGCTTCGGAAGTTACTTTTGCTCCTGTAAAAGTTTCTACTACCATTAGCTTCGTTGCAGCAGATAAACCAACTGAAACGATGTATGAGATTTATGATCAATATGGTAATGTTGTCAAAAGGGGCTTTGGATCTTCTATAGATGCTACCAATTTAACTAAGGGCGGTTATTTTTTAAATTACGATAATAAAATGGCTGAATTTATTAAAAAATAAATTTACTCAAAAACAATATTCGGGAACGCCTCACACAACATGTGGGGCGTTTTTCTTTTGCTAATAACTCCATTTAATGCTACTTTTGTTTTATGTACGCGATAAAAGTAAATGCAACAAAAGAGTTTAAAATAGAACTCAACAAACAAACAAACAATACCATTTCGGGCGTTATAAACGGAAATGAGTTTTTGGCGGATATTATAAAAGTTAGAGAAGGCATTTACCATTTAATAAAAGACAGTCGCTCTTATAACTTGGAATTAGTAAAGTTTATTGCCGACGAAAAAAAGTTATTTGTAAAAATAAACAACACGCCTTACACACTTGAGGTAAAGGACAAATATGACGAGTTATTACACAGCTTGGGCTTAGATAGTTTAGCTGCTAAAAAAGTGAATGACATCAAGTCTCCTATGCCCGGCATGGTATTAAACATATTAGTTGCAGAAGGACAAGAAGTAAAAAAAGGAGATGCTTTAATTATATTAGAAGCCATGAAAATGGAAAACATTTTAAAATCGCCAACTGACGGTGTAATTAAAAAAATTGTGATTAATAAAGGAGTAGCAGTAGAAAAAAATCAAATACTAATTCAATTTTAATTATGGGTAACCGAAGAGAGTTCTTTAAAAAAGCGGGATTATTAGGGTTAGCTGGCATAGCTAACAAATTAGTAAGCAGCGAGCAATTGCAAGTGTTAGAAACATTAGGAAACACAGGCCTAGCAAACGATCCATTTATATTGCCAAAATTACCTTATGCGTATAATGCGCTGGAACCCTTTATTGACGCTCAAACCATGGAGATACATTATACCAAACACCACCAAGGTTATGTAAACAAATTGAACGAATTAAAATCTACAAATATAGATTACAGTAGTACAGATGCCGTAAAGTGCAAGCACATAGATGCTACTACAATCTCAACTGTTCGTAATAACTTAGGGGGTCATTATAACCATTCGTTGTTTTGGACACTATTAAAGCCTAATGCAGAGGCTAAAGAAAATTTGCCAAAAGGAAAATTAGTAGAAGCAATTACTAAAGATTTCAAATCGATTGAAGAATTTAAAAAACAATTTTCAGAGAAGTCGCTTAAAGTATTTGGTAGCGGCTGGTGTTGGTTAATTGAACAAGATGGGAAATTAATAATTACTACTACGCCAAACCAAGATAACCCTTTAATGCAGGTAGCTGAACAAAAAGGAAAAATAGTGTTAGCATTAGATGTTTGGGAACACGCCTATTATCTTAAACACCAAAACAAACGTGTTGATTATATTTCTGCTTGGTGGAATGTGGTAAATTGGGAAATGGCAAATACTTATTTTACAAAAGCTTAATTAAAGTTTTCTCATAAACTGAGCCATCTTTTTAATATTCTTTTTGCTTATTAAAAGAAGTAAAATAACGATAGCTATCGGTACAAGCTAAATCGCCAAATCAAGCCACCCACGTTCTGTCTCTTTTACTATAAAAATTCACTAAACTTCTATGGTTCATACATTCTAAGCTTCAGCTATACCAAAAAAATATGATTTTATGCCGATTTAGCAAAGCCTATGGCGCTCTTATTCCAATGCATGCGGCACTTCGGCAAGCTCAGTAATACCATTCATAGTAAATAAATGGTCCAAACCACATAGATTCTGTGTTAAATTGCAAATTAAATATTAATTTTTTATTTTTGTTTTTCAAAACGGCCTTGAGCTAGTTTCTAAAGAGTGGCGACT
>JAYVDU010000571.1:0-8896 GCA_043749245.1 Bacteroidota bacterium
ACTGGCTTTTACTTTAAAAGTATAAGTGCCACCCGACAGTTCAGTGTATGAGATAAAACGTAGGTCGGATGGAGATGACCATTCATGATCTTTACCATCAAGCTTGAACATAAATTTTGTTTTTTCGGGAGAAGAATAATTTTGAGCAATTAATTCAAACGTGAAATAGTTTTCTTTAAATGGAAGTTCAATGTATTTTTTGAAAAGCATGGAACTGTCGGTTACTATTTCTTTACCTTGGCGAGAAAACGAATATATAAATGCGTTTGGAGCTATTTTATTTTCGAGTAAGGTATTGGGATTAAAAAAATTAAAGCCGTTTAATCCTCCCACTAATATGCTGCCATCAGAGCATAGTAAGGATGCACCTTGGTTAAATTCTTTGCTTTGAAGTCCATCGCTAATGGTAAAATTTTTAAATGTATTATTATTATTATTATTTAAGTTGTTCGGATTGAATTTACTAAGTCCGTTGTTAGTAGGCAGCCATAAATTGCCTTTATTATCAGGAAGAGCGTCATATACATAATTATTTGCCAACCCATCGGTTTCAGTAAAGTGTTTAAATTGATTTGTAATTGGGTTGTAGTTGTTTAAACCATTAGTGGTAGAGATCCAATAAGTTCCATTTTTATCTTTTCTAATATTATTAACGATGTTAGAACTTAAGGAGTTTTTTGTATCGGAATGTTTGATGAACTCTATATGTGGTTTTTTAGTGTTTTTGGAAAAATCTAATACACAAATTCCCGCATCTCCGGTGCAAAGCCATAATTTATTGGTGTCGTGATCAATATAAATCGATAAAATTTTATAAGAACTTAATCCCTCATTGATGCTATATTGATGTGTTTCTAAAGTATTTGGATCGATGCTATATAAGCCGTTATTGTATGTTCCAAGCCATATTATACCATTTTTATCACTAATAATTTTATTTATTTCTGCAGTTTCAAAATAAGCATCTAATAGTTTTGTTGTTTTTTGTGTATGACTATCAAAGGTATATAATCCTTGAGAAATTGTACCTATCCAGATGATTCCTTTATTATCTTCATAAAGAGATTGAATAATTGTAGGGTTAGATTCGCTTACAAGTGCTTTACTACTAAAGGTTTTCGTAGCTTTATTAAATTCATACAATCCATTATTTGATCCAATATATATAGTTTTATTTTTAGCTTCTAAAAAACAATTGATAATATTGTTATCATTTACTTTCCCATTTTTAAAATGAGTAAAAGTTTGGTAAGATTTAAAATTAATGCCTAATCCATTATCTTCTGAGCCAACCCAAATATTTTGATTTTTATCTATAAATAATTTCAATAAGTTATTACTCGGAATAGAATTATTGTCGAGAGGGTTGTGAATGCTGATGTTATAGGTGTTGGTTTTAGTATTGTAAATAATTAGTCCGCCTGATGTTGAAATTAATATATCGTTCGAATTAGGTTTATTTTTTAAGTCTTTTATATTGTTTTGTAAAGAGTTATCTGCTCCAAAATCTAAGTGTTTCAATAAACTACCAGTAATAGCATCTATAAGGTATACTCCTCCACTGAAAGATCCAAGATACAATACATTGTTGTTTTCTTCAATTGTTGTTAAGGCAAAGCTTAAAAAATCAATATTAGGATTGTTTAATTCTTTTGGAATATAAAAGGGTACAAGTTCCGCAGTGCTCTCCTTATACTCATAAATGCCATAACGAGGGGCAGCAATTAATAGTTTGTTAGACTTGGTTCTGAAAACAGATGTGATGTAAAAGTCTCTGGAAATATGATGAGGCTTAATTAGTTTAAAGCTTTGATGATTTTTATCGAAAATAACTAACCCCTTTTCTGTTCCAATAATTAAGTGATCTTTATCAAGGGATATGATACTTTTAACAGCAGGAAAAATAGTATTATTTTTAGTGGAGTTTGGAATATAGTTTAAAAAAGTTTCGGTATATCTATCGTATACAGACAATCCAGATGACTGAGTGCCAATGTACATAAGGCCTTTTTCATCTTCGTAAATACAATTAATAATGTTAGATGAAATTGATTTTTTATCGGAAGGATTATTTTTAAAAACTTTAAAATGATAACCGTCGTAGCGGTTTAAACCATCTTGTGTGCCAAACCACATAAAGCCTTGCGAATCCTCAAATATAGACTGGACCGTAACTTGTGATAAACCTGCATCGCTACCTAAATGTTTAAATTTTAAATCTTGGGCATTTATAAAAAAATGGCAAAGCAATATAAGGATAAAGGATGCCAACCATTTGGATATATGTTTGTTATAAATATTCATTGCAGAGTATAAATTTAATAAAATTGTGTAAACCGTAATTTATTTTTTTATAATCTTGCAGAGAGCTTAGTTTTACTGATTTAGATTTTTAATATTTTAAGAGATGAATTTAAAAAACAAAAAAGATATCGTTTTTTTAGTATTAGCAGGCTTTTTCATCACCAACGCTATAGTAGCGGAGTTGATAGGAGGGAAGCTGGTTACGTTTTTCGGATTATTTACACAAAGTATAGGTATTATTTTATGGCCAACTATTTTTTTACTGACGGATTTAATCAACGAATATTTTGGAAAAGATGGTGTGCGAAAATTGACCTACATCACTATCGCTTTAATTAGCTTCACGTTTATCATTTTATTAATTGCTTTAAATATTGAGGCTACTTCTTTTTCTCCGGTATCGGACGATGCATTTAGAAAAGTTTTTGGGCAATCGCAATGGATTATTGTTGGTAGTATTATTGCTTTTTTAGTATCGCAATTGGTAGATGTGTATGTATTTTGGTTTTTTAAAACAATTACTGGTAATAAGCATATTTGGTTAAGAGCAACTGGTAGCACGTTAGTAAGTCAGTTGGTAGATACGTTTGTAGTTCAGTATATTGCTTTTGTTTTGCCAGGAAAATGGGCATTTGACGAGTTCTTAAGAAATGCAAGTTGGGGTTATTTGTTTAAATTATTGGTCGCATTTGCTTTAATCCCTCTTATTTATATTGGACATCATATTATAGGAAGGTATATTAAAAAGGACGAATTATCTGTTTCTTAACATTACTCAATTAATGTATATTTATTGGCGGCATTAAGTTTAGTTGTAGCATTAAAATGCCACCATTCGCTTGTTATTGCAGTAAAACCAGCCTTACACATCACTTGCCGTAAAAGTAACCGATTAGCAAGCGCATGTTTAGATAATTTCCCTTCCAAATAAAATTGGTTTTCCATTTTGGGTTTACTTAATTCTTCAAAGGTATCAAACTCAGTTCCCATATTTAGTAAAAGAGCGTCATTGCTAATAATACCAACATCTACAGCGGCCCCATAATTATGTAAAGATATATCATTGGGATTTGCCAGGTAATTTATTTTATCTTTTGCAGGCATTTCAAAATCATTCCACATGAGAGTTTGCACACTGAGAGGTCGTGTGGCATCAAACACAATGATATTATAATAAGGGAATTGTTGTTTTAAAAAGTATTGTGCATTACTTAATTTAATAGCAACCTCACAAGGCAAGTAACAATCTTGTAACCCTTCATAAATAGGCTTTTTAAGAAAATTATGAGATGTGGAATACTGTAATGATACTCTAATACTGGAATCTAATGAGTTGATATTAATTAGGCCTTTTGATACAAATTGTTTTTCTAAAGCACAACTATCCTTAACAAAAATGGGATATGAAGTAGCGTTGGGTTTATTAATAGCGAGCTTGTTAAACTCCAGATTTACTGTATTTTCTTTGCATGAAAAAAATAGAATAAAAAAAATACATCCAAACCGAAACATCAATGAACAGGGTAAACCACGAAATTACGAGGCGTTTCGTATAGTGTAATTTCTAATTCGTATTTCAGGTCAATTTTTTCTCTAAGTAATTCGTAAATAATGCGTGCTATATTTTCGGCAGTTGGATTTAAGTTTTTAAATTCCAGGGTGTCTAAATTCAAATTTTTATGATCAAACCGATCAATAATTTCAGATTTAATAAGGTCATTCAATATTTTTAAATCAAATAAATAGCCCGTTTCTTCATCTACCTCTCCAACTAATTTTACAATAACATCGTAATTATGCCCATGATAGTTGGGGTTATTACATAAACCAAAAACTTCAGTATTTGTTTTTTCATCCCAGTTTGGATTATGTAATCGGTGTGCGGAATTAAAGTTTGCTTTTCTAAATACAGCTGTTTTCATGTGAGTTATTTGAGGAGCTAAAGGTACTTAATTTTTATGTTCTTTGTGTTGAAATACGGCAATTGTTCAGTGAATAATTGAGCGGGTAAGTGGGTAGCCAAAATTCATCCTATCCATTGTCGGGATAAAATTTCGCTAAAAAATATCGTTCATTAAACTCACGATTTGAACTCGCTAAAATCAAACAGCAAATCGTTTTCGCGCATGCACACGCTCTTGATAAACTCATTTTTTACGCTAAATTTTAAAACGCCCTGTTTACTCCGAGTAATCTGTATCGTATCAGTTGTCTCTTAAATCTCTTCTGTCTCTTTAGTCCCTTAACGCATCAATGTTTACAATAGGTATCTATTAATTTGATGGCCATTTCATCCCCCAGGCTATCTGCCTTATTAAGGTCATCACATGCCCCTTGCTTGTCTTTACTGGCAAATTTGATAGCGGCACGATTTACAAAAGCTTCACCATAATTAAATTTTAATTTAATAGCATAATCAAAGTCTTTTAGGGCTTCTACAAATTGTTTATTCTCACCTTTGGCAACGCCTCTATAATTATAACTTACAGGATTTTTATCATTTAGTTTAATGGCTTCGTCTAAATCAATGATAGCGCCAGTGTTATCTCCCGTTTCTATTTTACAGGCACCACGAGATATGAGTGCACCTTCTTCTTTAGGAAAGGCTTCTAAATATACATTCCAATCCGTCAATGCATTTTTATAGTCTCTCGTCTCAAATCGGGCTTTAGCCCTTGTTTTATAGGCTTCGTAAATTGGTTTTTCGGCTGGCATTAATTTAATAGCGTCATTTAATTCCTTAACAGCATAAACGTATTCTTTCATCGCAAACTTAATTTCTCCTTTCAAAACAATTGCCTCTATGTATTGAGGTTTTAAATCCGTTGCTTTAGAACAAGCGTCTAATGCACCTTTGTAGCCTTTGCCATCAAACATGAGTTTGGCTTGATAGTAAAACAATTCGGCATCATCTGGATTTTGAGAAATGGCAGAGTCCATCATTACTTTTGCTTCCTTGTATCGGTTTGTTTGGTAATATAAAATGCTCAAGTTTTTTTCGCTTTCAAAATTATCGGGAGCTATTTTTAAAGCCGCCTGCAAGTCCTTTTCTGCCCCCTTATAATCTTCTAATTTTAGTTTAGAAATGGCCATTTTGTTATAAGCTTCTGTATAATCAGCTTTTAGTTTAATAGCTTTTTTAAATTGAGTAATAGCCTCTTTATATTGAGCAGAATCCAATAATTTACACCCATTTTTATACGCAGTTTGTTCCTGATTTGAAGTGTCTTTTTGCGAATAACAGCTCAAATTAAAAAGTAGGTATACAATTCCTAGTATATAGCGAAAGTTACCGTTCATAAAATTATCGAGTGTTTATTGATTTGGATGCTTAAATTTACGTAAACAATTTAAAAAAAACGAAATTATGCCATTTTTAATTATTCTTTTAGTATTAGGATTACTTGTTGTTTTCCTTTCATTTGTTACTGTGCAACAAGGCACTATAGCCGTCATTACCGTATTTGGAAAGTACAAACGTATTTTAACTCCTGGTTTAAATATGAAAGTACCTTTTATCGAAAAAGTATATAAAAAAATATCGATACAAAATAGAAGTGTAGAATTAGGATTTCAGGCAGTAACGAACGATCAGGCAAATGTTAATTTTACAGCCATGTTATTATATGCTGTTATTAATCAAGGAGAAGAGGCTATTAAAAACGTAGCGTTTAAATTTATTGATGATAAAAATTTAATGCAAGCGTTGGTGCGTTCTATCGAAGGTTCGGTTAGAGCGTTTGTATCCACTAAAAAACAATCAGAAGTATTATCCTTGCGCAGAGACATTGTAGAAGCAGTAAAGGAGCAGTTAGACGTTAGCCTTGAAGAATGGGGATATCACCTAATTGATTTACAATTAAATGATATCACGTTTGATGAAGAGGTAATTCGCTCCATGGCAAAAGTAGTGGCTAGTAATAACTTAAAAGCTGCGGCAGAAAACGAAGGACAAGCTTTATTAATTACACGTACTAAAGCAGCAGAAGCAGAAGGTAATTTTATTAAAATATCAGCCAATGCAGAAAAAGAAGCGGCACAATTACGCGGGCAAGGTATTGCGTTATTTAGATCGGAAGTAGCTAAAGGTATGGCGGAAGCGGCCAGAGAAATGCAAGAATCCAATTTAGATTCTTCGTTAATTTTATTTAGTATGTGGACAGAAGCTGTTAAAAACTTTGCTGAACAAGGTAAAGGAAATGTTATTTTCTTGGATGGAAGTGTAGAAGGAATGGATAAAACCATGAAACAAATGATGGCTCTTACACAGAAAGAAATAGGGTCTAAAAAATAATTTTGTAATAATCTTGAATTTAACAAAACTGCATCAAAAAATCATTAAATTAGTGTAACTAAACATCTTAATTATTTCTTATGAAAAAACAATTATTTACCATTATAGCAGGAGCAGGTTTATGCTTAAGTTCTTATGCTCAGTTGCAAAATCAAGGATTGACTCTTAAACCTTGTAATACGTATGCTGCTATGGAAGAAGTTTTTATAGCTGACCCATCTGCAAAATCTCACTACAATTTAGTGCAATCTCAATTAGAATTCGAATATCTGCAAGCTATGCAACAGCAAGCACAGTTTAAAATTGCAGCTGTTACTTATACAATTCCTGTTGTTTTTCATATTTTACATTTAGGTGGATCCGAAAACATATCTGATGCATCGGTTATTGGAGCTATGGTTCAAATTAATAAAGATTACTCAAAATTAGGAGCTGATACAACTGCCATTGACCCGACTTTTTCGCCATTATATGTAAATTCAAATATCACGTTTGCTTTGGCTAAAAAAGATCCTAATGGAAATTGTACTAACGGTATTATTCATCATTATGATGCCAATACCAATTGGGTTCAATCGAGTTCTCCTTATAATTATTCTGGCTCAGGTATCAACAGATGGCCCACTAATAAATACTTAAACGTTTATTTAGTAAAATGTATTGATGGAGGAAGTAGTTCGCCATGCCCGCCAGTTAGTAGTTTTATTGGAGGCTATACGTATTTACCCGGAACTTGGGGAACAAACGCCTCAAATGACGCTATTGTTTACCGAGCAGATCAATTATCAGGTTTGTCAGCAAGAGCTTTAAGTCACGAAATGGGGCATTGGTTAAATTTAAGCCATACTTTTGGTAATACAAATAATCCGGGAGTTACTTGTGGCTCATCAAGTGGTGGAGATGGAGTAAGTGATACTCCTGATACTAAGGGAAATTTCAGCACTTGCCCCGCAAGTTCAACTAACTCAGCAGTAATATGTACATCTGGCGCAAATCCATATTACCAAAATGTAGAAAATTTTATGGATTATTCTTCTTGCCCTAAAATGTTTACTCAAGGGCAGGTTACTAAAATGCGCTCGGCAATTACAAGTGCTACATCAGGAAGAAGTAATGTTATTTCTGCTACAAACCTTGCAGCCACTGGCTTAACAGGTAGTTACACTTGCACGCCTGTAGCTGATTTTAAATCTAATAAAACAAAATTATGTTCCGGACAAACGCTTACTTATACAGATATGAGCCAAGAAGGAACCTCCGGAAGTGTTAGCTGGACGTTTGAAGGAGGCACGCCAGCTTCTTCTACCTCAACATTAGTTGTAGTTACCTATCCAACTGCAGGCACTTATTCGGTTAGTTTAACAGCAACTAATAGCACTGGAACCAATACCAAAAACCAAACATCTTATGTTACCGTTAATGACGGAACAGGAGGCATCATTGCCCCGTATGCACAAAATTTTGAAGGAGCAGGTGTACCAAGCGATATCTCAGTTATTAATGGTAATGCAGGTTCTATAGCTTGGGAACAAAATACAGTTACCGGTGGAAACACGACTGCGAAAAGTATTTATTTGAACAATGCATCGACAAGTACCGGTGGTAATTTAGATATTTTTGAAACATCTATTTTTGATTTCCATAATACAACCAACGTGAGTTTATCGTATTGGTATGCGTATGCTAAAAAAACAGCCACACAAGTTGACACGTTTAAAGTACAATATAGTTTAGATTGTGGCGGTTCATGGACTAATGTAATTGGCATCCCATCCATTACTACAATGGCAGCAAATACGGGAGGAACCACATCAACGGCTTTTGTACCAATTTCCACTCAATGGAAACAGGCAAATGTATCAAGTGCATTATTGGCAACACTAAGTAATAAACCAAGTGTAAAATTCCGTTTTTATTTTAGATCCGACGCAACAGTAGGTAGTTCAAACAATATTTATATTGACGAAATTAATTTAGCCGGAACAGTTGGCTTAAATGAGTTAGAAAATATGATAGGATTAACTATTTATCCTAATCCAACAAATGCAAGTGCTGTAGTTAATTTTATAATACCCGGAAACGAAACTAGCAAAATATCCGTATTAGATATTGTTGGTCGTGTTATTGAAGAATCAACTATACCAGCTATTTATGGAAAAAATGTATCGTATACCGTTAATAAAAATGGCGCTTTAGCTAAAGGTATTTACATTGTTAATATTGATGTAAACAACCAACGCATCTCTAAAAAATTGATTATTGAGTAAATATTTTATTTGTAATTATAAAAAGCCCTCT
>JAYVDU010000572.1:0-2658 GCA_043749245.1 Bacteroidota bacterium
CAATATACCTCTTGGGTTATTTAGAAACATTTGTACTCTCATTCTTCTTCACCATATATTGTAAATTTATATAATTTTACAAACATAGGAGATTCATAGGAAACATAGGTTATAAGCAAACATTTTATGTGCACTATGTGCCTATGTTGTTTCGGTTATTTATTTATTGTGATTGGTATTATTTCAGAATCTAAAAACATTTAAGGTTTTATTTTCTGAAGATGCCTATTCTTATAATATCCCTTATCTTTGCAATCTTGTAAATTAAATATCAGCCTACTAAATCGGAACCACCAAAAAGCGCTTAGCTTCAATAACGAATTAGTTTTTTATAAAAGCACTAAAATGACACAAATAGACGAAAATCATACGAACGAAAAAGAAATTGAAAACTTCGATTTTGAAATGAAAGCAACTACCTTTCATGGATTAGAAGATGTATTAACATCAGAATTAATGAAACTTGGGGCACGCGAAATAGTACCATTTAAAAGAGGTGTAGCCTTTGTAGGTGATAAAGGCTTTATGTATAAAGCTAATTTATGTTTGCGTACTGCTTTAAAAGTATTGGTTCCTATTTATTCGTTTACTGCTAAAGATGAGCATGTTTTATACGCAAAGCTTAAAGAATTTGAGTGGGAAGAGCATATTAGCCCCAACGATACGATTGCCATTAACTCCACTGTTAATTCCGAAATATTTGATCACTCGTTATATGTTTCTCAAAAATCGAAAGATGCTATTTGCGATCGCTTTGTAGATAGAGAAGGTGTGCGTCCGAATGTAGATTTAGATAATCCTACTCTCAGAATTTATATTCATATTTTTAAGGATCAAGTCAGTGTGAGTTTAGATAGTAGTGGCGATTCCTTATTTAAACGTGGTTACCGAGTTGATATTGATACGGCACCAATGAAAGAAGTGTTAGCAGCAGGCATGGTATTGCTTTCTGGTTGGCAGCCACATTTACCATTGATTGATGGCATGTGTGGTAGTGGAACCTTAGGAATAGAAGCAGCATTATATGCAAATAACATTCCTCCAGGTTGTTTCCGAAAAGAATTTGGGTTTATGAAATGGCGTAATTACGATGCTGCGCTATGGGATAAAATTTACGAAAGTTCTATCAATCGCATTAAAGAAGATATGCCTTCCATTTATTCGAGCGATATAGAGGCTATTCCTTTAGAGATGGCTAAACGAAATGGAGCTGTAGCAAAAGTAGAGGACATTATTCAATACCAACAAATTTCATTTTTTGATACGATGCCCACTAAACCACATGGTACTATTTTATTAAATCCTCCGTATGATGAACGTATGAAAATGGAAGACACCAATGCCTTTTACAAACAAATAGGCGATAAATTAAAGAAAGATTTTGGTGGCTGGACCTGTTGGTTAATTACATCAAATATGGAAGCGGTTAAACATATTGGCTTACATCCAAGTAAAAAGATAACCTTATTTAATGCGGCTTTGGAATGTAAACTATTAAAGTTTGAAATGTATAGTGGCTCCAAAAAAGCGTCTAAACAAGGCAATCAAGAGGAGTAACAATAAAAAATTATTTAGGGTTTATTCAAACGTTAAAACTATTAGCAGTATTAATGCTTTTGAAGTATTAAATTTAATAAACTAACGCATAAGTTGGTAAGTGTGCGGTGGGTTTTGGCGAATTGCGAAGCACTCATTTATCCCGAAAGGTAAAATAAAAAAAATATGAATAAAAGGAGCGATATACAGATTTTTCTGGTGGAAATGCGAAGGCTCTTTGAGCGAAGAAAAAATGGATATGGCTTTTAGCCTTGATTTTTTTTACTTTTTTTCTCAAGGAAAAAATGTAAAAAAGATAGCTAAGTTTATGAACGGCCTCTATTTAACAGTTACTTTTTGGCTATATAATTTATTATCGGAACAAGCCACAACCAAGTAAATTCCATTATCTAATTTATGCTCGTTATCAGGCGAAATAGTGATAGTGTTTTGTTCGTTGACAATGACTTTAGAAAAACTATCTTGACCTTCTTCATTTCTTAAAACAACTAACACTTCTTTGTTTTCAGAGCCTAGTAGGTTTGTTGTATTTTCATCAACTGAATTTTGATTTGTTGCTAATCCGTCGTTACCTAATCTATAATTAACTGATACTAAACGAGAAGATAATGTATGACCTTTTGAGTCTGTTTGTTTAAGCCTGTAATAAGAGATTCCCTCGTAAGGAATATAATCCACATCAAAATAATTAACTAATGAGCTATGATTACCAAATCCTTTTATAGAAGTAACGTCTTCGAAGTTGATAGCATCTTTTGATTTTTCAATTGTAAAATAATTATTATTATTTTCGGTGTTAGAAGACCAAGTCAATTCTACTTTTTTATCGCTGATGATGGCATCAAAGCTTAACAAAACTTCTGGTAAAACGGCATATGTTTTTTTACTCTTAGCTGATACATTGCATAGAGAAGAATTAACTTGAGAAGATAGTTGTAATGCAGAGGACAAACAAAAAAAGACAACTAATAGATTTAGTTTTTTCATGATATAAAATTTATATAATAAAATTATAACATTTTTTCTACCAAATAGATTTTAGGTAAAACATTTATTAACAATACCTTATTTAGTTATGGTTCTACAAAAAAACTACCAATT
>JAYVDU010000573.1:0-2651 GCA_043749245.1 Bacteroidota bacterium
TGTCTTGCGGTTCGCACTTTTGCTGGAGAGTCTTCGCAATCGGCGATTAAATTAAATGGTAAACCTTTAATTATTTGACTTGTAATATTATAAGTAATTTTGGTAAACCAGACTGTTAATGGTGGTAGGCTTTTAGTATTCAGGAAGTCGACATAATCCCCTTCCTGCTAGCTATAAAAAAAGATAAAAAAAAGGAACCAGATTTTTGAAGGAAATTAGAACCTTAAACCTCTTTTCTCTTGTCCTATCAGCCCTGTTTGAACTATAACGTAAATTTTCAATATTCTAATATACTAATCTACTTGTATACTAATCTACTAATATACTTGTATACTTATATACTAATATACTTGTATACTAATATACTTGTATAATAAGACAACAAGGTAACAAGGTAATAAGGTAACTTTATAATAAGATAATTAGATAAAAATATAATATTATAAAAATATAGAAATATAGAAAATTTCCATAAAAGTGCTCGAAAAAAATTAAAAATTAAATATAATCAGTTGACGTATTTTAGTACAAATAAAAAACAAGCTTGCGGAGAATAGTAAACTGAAAATACTAGGTATAACTTTATAGTATAAATTTATGACAAAGCATTCTTTCAGAACAACTGCCCCGGTTAAGGAACAACAAAAGCTTTTAACAAAAATTTCACTTCAACCTTTAGCAGAACTATTAACGAAAGCAAAAACAGATGAAGAGCTAGCTATTGTTAATGAACCTGAAGTTAAACCAAATTTAGCCAAAGCCTTTTTACAAAGTATAGAGACTAATAACTATAGCCTTTTTGGTGAATTACTCTTAAAAAGTGAAAGTGAACAACAGCAGATTGGTATTAATAAAAACCCGCAAGAAGTAATTGACGCATTTACTAATGCTTTAATAGCTAAATTAATTTTAAAAACAACTTTTTACTACAATTAATAATGTTTCATTTTTCTCACTGTATTTGTCATTTCTGAAATATTATAAATTCTACTAAGATCAATACAATTATCTCTAGCTATGAACTTTATACATTGTATCATGTTTTGCATTTCAATTAGCGTTAAGGGAATAGGTTCTTCAGATTGAGAGCGTCTTGTACTCAATTTATTAATAAGCATATCTATATTAGTTATCTGTTCAAATTCTAAAAATTGACAAATAGATTCTAAATATGTATCGTTTAAAACACCTCTTTCTTCAAGTTGATATATAAGATTCATAGTGTAAGAATAGATTGGCTGGACGCCTGTTCCATGATATAATTTAGTGTAAGCACTAAATCTAGTTTCATCAAGGTCATGCAACATAAATTGCGTGTAATTTAGGTTTTCTAAAATAAATGTTTCAAGTTTTTTTTTCATAGATAAAAGTATTTTAAATATTATTTTAATCTGATAATAAGTAATGATAAACAAATATTTACAGGGTAAAATCCTAGCTACATTTCGAAAATTTATTTAATTACCCTGTGTAAATGGTCAATCATCATAATTTTATTCTCACGAAAATTGTCAGACTCTATTGTTTATCTATTTATTATTAATTCTTCATATTAAATTTCTCAACGAATATAATAAAAATACAATAGGTGTAATATATTATACCTATTGTTTTATGGGAAGTTTCAACCTTGTGTAACCTTTTTACACAAATGAAATCAGTTGAATACCTTATTTTATTAGGAAATAATATTTCTAAAATCAGAAAAAATCAAGGGCTTACTTCGAAGGAATTAGGTTTAAGATGTGATATAGAAAAATCTAACTTAATCAACATAGAAAAAGGGAAAATTAACGTTACGGCAAATACACTCTTAAAGCTTGCTAATGCCTTAGAAATTGAAGTAAAACAGTTTTTTGAATTTTAATCAAACTCCTATTTAAGAAAATAATTACGCATTTGAGCGTTTACCCATAAAAAAGGAGCTCAGACCCCTTTTCAGCGGCTGTCTTTTTCGTTAATACATTTCTGTCTTAATTGATTGAATTCCTCTATCTCGCCTTTTAAAAGTCAGTTCCAAATTATTCAAGATCGATTTTTGTTGCTTTTATTATCAATGGTAATTTCTCAACTATATTATTTAGCAATTCTAAAGTTTTGTTAAAACAAAAAAGCCACTTTGTAAGTGGCTTGATTTTGAGAATAAGTTGTAAAATTATTACCTCCTCTAGTTCTGTAAATAAGGAAAATGTATTTTAAGGATTAATCTTCTAAATCAATTCTTTCATATTTTAAATTAAAATTTGAGACAATTCTCGTTTCCTTATATATATACTTATCAATCATATTTTTTACGTCAATTAAGGAATCGGGTTCATTTAATTTAATGAACTGAGAATCTCTGTTTCCAATACCATCAACTGATGTACCAATATATAGACATGAATGATCTTCCCCTGCAATATACCATCTATCATGAAAAGGACATTCTTCTGTATTTTTATCCCAAACAATTTTTATTGTTATGGAAGTAGGTGGGCTTGAAGTTATTTTTTGCCAAGCATGTTTATATACTTCTGTGTTTGCAGAGTATCCCTCCACTATACCACGTCAAAATTGAATTACATTACTGATTAAATTTACGCGAAACAAAAACGTGTAAAAAATGAAAGGTGCTAAAGAGAACGATGCCATAAAATTTGCGATGATTG
>JAYVDU010000574.1:0-8850 GCA_043749245.1 Bacteroidota bacterium
GTTGGACCTTGTTTACTAGCTTCAAGTGTTTCAAAAGAAGAAAAATAAACATCATCAGTAATAACTGATAACGAATCAGGATTCCCTAAATTACCTTCTAAACGCTTCATTACTTCTGGTTTAATAGCAGTAGAAACACCAATTTGATCGCCTAATTGTTTTACTGTTTTAAAATACTTTAATGCTTCCGATCCTATTTCAAAAATAGAGCAATAGCTTAAATCACAACTGTAAATACCAAAATTTAAAGCTTTAGACTTATTATCACTATAGTTTTTTTGATTATCCGGACTATTTAAAAAACTAACATTTTTATTATTTTTACCGCCTACCATTTTGATAAACGTTAACATTTCTCCTGGTGATGGCACTTGAAAAAATGTTTGAGACATTTGGCTATCTGTTGCTTCCATTTTTGTAGAATCAACTCCAGCAACTTCATCTCCTGCTTCTGTTTTATCGCCACCACAAGAGGTTAGCATAATAGATGCGACTAATGGAACAATTAAAAAATAGTTTTTTTTGATTAGCATAATGATGTTTTTAATTATTATTTTCCTATTAATTTTGCTACTAAATCAGCGGCTTCTTGTAATTGAATTGCTGAGTATACTTTTAATCCAGATTCATCAATTAATTTTTTAGCTGCTTCTGCATTGGTTCCTTGTAAACGAACAATAATTGGAACAGTAATGTTACCCATATTTTTATATGCATCAATTACACCTTGCGCCACACGATCGCAACGTACAATACCTCCAAAAATATTTACTAATATAGCTTTTACATTTTTATCTCCTAAAATAATATGGAATGCTTTTTCAACGCGTTCAGCATTTGCAGTTCCACCAACATCTAAGAAATTAGCTGGCTCACCACCTGATAATTTAATAATATCCATCGTAGCCATTGCTAAACCTGCGCCATTAACCATGCAACCAACGTTACCGTCTAATTTAACATAGTTTAATTCTGCTTTACGAGCTTGAACGTCAACCGGATTTTCTTCGGTTTCATCACGCATTGCTTCGATATCTTTGTGACGATACAACGCATTGTCATCTAAAGTTACTTTAGCATCAACAGCAATAATTTTATCATCAGATGTTTTTAATACAGGGTTAATTTCAAACATGGAAGAATCAATTGAATCATATGCTTTGTATAAAGCGGCTATGAATTTTGTCATTTCCTTAAAAGCGTTACCACTTAACCCTAAGTTAAATGCTACTTTACGACATTGAAAATCACGTAATCCAACTTTAGGATCAATTTCTTCTTTCCAAATCAAATGAGGCGTTGCTTCTGCAACCTGCTCTATATCCATTCCACCTTCGGTACTGTACATAATAATGTTACGACCTGTAGAACGGTTTAATAAAATACTTACATAAAATTCTTTAGTTGGAGATTCTCCCGGATAATATACATCCTGAGCAACTAAGATTTTGCTTACTAATTTACCTTCAGCACTTGTTTGAGGAGTAATTAATTGCATGCCGATAATATCCGTTGCTCTTTGTTTTACTTCATCTAAATTTTTTGCCAATTTAACACCACCGCCTTTTCCACGCCCACCTGCATGAATTTGAGCCTTAATAACAACCCAGTCGCTATTATACTTAGCTTTCATTTCTTTAGCAGCTTCAACAGCTTGCTCTGGAGTTTCAGCAACAATTCCTTCTTGAACAGCTACTCCAAAACTTTTTAATATACTTTTACCTTGATATTCGTGAATGTTCATAATTGGGATGGGTCTATATTTGCACCCAAAAATAAGATTTTTATTGTAATCACAAACATTTTTTTGATAAAAACTACAAACCACATAAAGGTTCTATTTAAATAGAATTAAATAATCAATTGATACATCCACTCATCCTCGTATTTATCCACAGTCAAACGATTCCACTGTTTTTTTAATCCGATTTGATTGAATCCACATTTTTCGAATAATGTGATACTTTCTATGTTCGATGCGCTAATATTACAGTATAATTGTTTGAGAAGTAAGGTATCAAATATATATTGTTTTACTAAATCAATAGCTTCAATGGCAAATCCTTGTTTACGAAATTCTTCGAAAATTAAAATCCCCACTCCTACTCTACTATGCAATGGTTCGAAATCAAATAAATCAATTGTGCCAATGCATTGGTGTGATTGGACTTTACAAATCATTAATCGTAATTGTTTGTTAGTGTAAATATCGTTTTGTGCAGCCTCTAAATATTGCTGTAAAATTTGCTTACTAAACGGAGCAATTGTGTTACTCACTTTCCATACTGCTCTATTGTTTTCGCATGCATATAAAAGCTCTAAATCAGAGGGTTCTAAAGCCCTTAAATAAATATGTTCGGTTTGTATAAACATTTATTTTTTATAAAAGTTAGCTCGCTCAGTTTGAATCACTTTTTGTAATTGTTCGGCTGAATAAATTGGTAATTCAAATTCATTATCTTTTAATTTACCGTCGATATTTAAACCAATTGTTTTATGAATGTACTGATTTTGTTTTAAACGTTCAATTAGCTCAAATAATAATTCGGGCTCTTGTAAGGGAATTACATAAAACTCTTGTAAATAATGCTTAACAGGGCTTAGGCATGTGGCTTCATCATTAACTTGAGTAAACTGCTGAATGTGATGTTGAAAAATCTCTAATTGATAGTGTGCGCTAAATACAGGATGTTTTTCGAGTTGGATAAACAGAGCTTCTATTTTTTTTTGCTGAATGGTTTTTAATAAAACTTCCAAACGCACATTTAATTCATGCCCCTTAATTGTTAATGAATTATAGTTACCATCAATTAAAATGCCTACATGTGGTGGAATTCGGGACGCATGCAACATAACTATCCAAGTATGTTTTGATAATTCCTGCAAATCAGTATACTCGGAAACCTTTATTTTATAAGGACTTTCAGACATTGACATTCAAAGTTAAAATTTTATTAAAATTAAATATATCATACATGAGATTTTCTATTTACAACAGAAATCTAAAAAATATCATACAATAATCGGCCTACTAAAAAGTAAATCGAAATTCCAATAATATCGTTAAGCGTTGTTACAAAAGGACCTGTAGCTAATGCAGGATTTATTTTAAAACGGTGCATTGTTAATGGTACAAAAGTTCCTAAAAAGGATGCACTAATAATTACTGTAAATAGCGCCACACTCACAGTAGCTGCTAATGCCCACGATTCACTAATGAGCATATTATATCCTAAAATCAAACCCGAACAAATAATTCCATTAATTAAACCAACACTTAATTCTTTCAATAATTTTGGCGCCAATTTTTCACTGATCACCGTATTATTTGCTAACCCCTGCACAATGATTGACGACGATTGGACGCCTACATTTCCGCCAGTAGCGCCAATTAAAGGGATAAAGAAAGCCATTTCTGGCCGTAAATGAATTTGCCCCTCGTAACTACTGATGATACGCGAGCCAATGATACCGCCACACATACCCACTAATAACCAAGGAATACGTGCTTTGGATAAACGCCAAATATTGTCGTTACTATCTACATCGTCCGAAATACCACTCATACGCTGAATGTCTTTTTCAGCTTCTTCACGCATTACGTCAACAACGTCATCAATTGTAATTCGACCAACCAATCGACCTAATTGATCTATAACGGGGATAACAACCAAATCGTATTTTTGAATTAACTCAGCAACTTCCTCACTGGACGAAGACGTTTTTACTGAAATAATATCAGCATTATATATTTCTTCAATTTTAGCGAGCGGATGGGAGATGATTAGTTTTTTAAGAGATAGCATCCCTATTAATTTCTCATTTTCATCAACTACGTAAACCGCGTACATCACATCTACGCTTTCTGCTTGCTGACGTATTTCATCAATACAAGCACTTACGGTTTCGTGAGCATACACACTCACTAATTCCTTTGCCATTAAGGATCCCGCAGTGCCTTCTTCAAAATTTAATAAATCAGCAATGTCACTCGCTTGTTCTATATCCTCAATTTGCGACAATACTTCATCCTGAATCTCTTCGGGTAGCTCATTAATCATGTCGGCCGCATCATCGGACTCCATGTTATCAAGCTGTTCGGCAATTTCCTTGGTACTAAACGTTGCTAATAAAGCCTCTCGCTTGTCTTCCTCCATTTCCAATAATACATCTGAAGCAATATCCTCATCAATAATATCGTACAGGTAATTAGCCCCTTCTACATCAAGGCGATTTAAAACTAAAGCTATATCAACAGGATACAGTTTTTTAAGTTGCACTTGCAAATAAGCCACATCTTTATTAGAGATGGCATCTTGCAAATGTTCTATAAACTCTAAACTTAACTCAAATTGCATAATCTTGTTTTTGCGTGGCTAAAGTAAGGTTTTTATGATTGAGAATAATACTTCGCTTTTAAATATAATTAGTGTCGGCAAGAAAGCTTCAATTTCATCGTTAAGCTTACCTCAAAAAACAGTCATTTACAACAGTAAACTCCAACTTTTTGAGGTTTCACTCGCCTCGAACTTATAGCTTTCTTATCCGACACAATGTTTTTAGAAAACACTGATTCAACTAACTTTTGATTTAAAATTAGAATTTTCGAAAGTCAATTTTCCATTTTTTTCATTAAAATTTGCTTTAAATTCACCTTATCATTACATAATTTCACCTCAAAATAAATTCATTCACTCATTCAAAATGATATTTCACCTATTTTAAACCAACTTTCACTCATTTTGATTAAAAATAATCACCTTGATACTCAGCCAATTAACAAGTAGCTAACATTTAATATTGATTTGACTGTAACTTTTAGTTCGGTTTTGCATTATAACTTCACAATGCTCTAATACGCAGCTTATTTATGGAATTTTCACCACGATACCACCATACTTCTGAAATGTTGTTGAACGAACAACAAATTATTGAGGCTGCTAAACAAAACCCGGAAAATTTTGGGCCATTGTATGATAAATATTACAAACAAATATTTGGGTATGTATACCAAAGAATGGATTGTAAAGACACTGCCTTTGATTTAACTTCTCAGGTATTTTTGAAAGCCTTAACTAATATTGAAAAATATGAGTACAAAGGTGTGCCTTTTGCAAGCTGGTTATATCGTATAGCACATAGCGAGGTGATGCAATTATTTAGAACTAAAAAGAACTTACGCACTGTAAATGCTGATATTGGTGATTTAAAAAATATATGTGAAGAAGTAGAAGAAGAATACTTAGAACAGTATCAAAAAATACTAATGTCAGTTATTAAAGATTTACCCGAAGATGATTTACAACTCATCGAATTACGTTTCTTTGAAAAAAGAGCTTTTAAAGAAATTGCTGAAATACTTAACATTACTGAAACTAATGCGAAAGTAAAATTATATAGAATACTAGACAGAGTAAAAAAAACGCTTACTAAAAAATAAAATTATGGCAACTAAATTTAATTTGAATCGCCCTGCTGTTCCCGATGAAGAAATTAACTCACATAAAGATTTTGGAGAACTCGTCAATAAATTTAAAGCAGAAAGCATACAAAAAGCCCGAAACGATGTTAGTTTTTTAAAAAGTAAAAAAGCAACTTATTCGGCCATTATAGCAGGCATCACTGTTATTTGCACCGTTACATATTTTGCCGTATTTAAAAAAGATCCACCAAAACAAACAGCCAATGATACCATAATTACTTCTCAACAGAATACATCAAATACTCCTCAAATTAAGCCTAATAAGGCTTTTATCGCGCCACCCATCTCTAAACTAAATGTTCCTTATACTTCTTATAAAGTAAAAGCCGAACAAGGTGCTAAAATCCAACACAAACAATCCAAAATTTACATTCCTAAAAATGCTTTCGTTAATAAACAAGGGCAGGATATTATTGGAGATGTAGACATTCAATACCGTGAATTTCATGATCAAGCAGATATTATTGCAAGTGGTATTCCCATGGCTTATGATAGCGCCGGCATTAAATCAACATTAGAAAGCGCCGGAATGTTTGACATTAAAGGCTTTCAGAAGGGAGAACAAGTATACGTTAATCCTAAAAAAGCTATTACCGTTGAATTAGCATCTAACAATGTAACCGATAAATTCAATCAATACGTATTAGATACAATTGCCAGAAATTGGGTTTATATGAAGCGTGATATTTTAGGGACTAAAGGGATAGAAAAGACTAAAGGGAATAAAGAGACTGAGGTGACTAATTTAAAAACGGAACAATTACATAAGCAACTAGATGCTATTCCGCCAAAAATTGAAGCTGAGAAAGTAGTGTACACTAAAAAAGTAAATCTGTTACCTAAGTCGGTTCAGCCTACGAAGCCAATAAAATCAACCGAAGGCAGACCTCAATTTGAATTGGATGTCAATTATAAAGAATTTCCTGAATTAGAAGCTTTTAAAAATGCGGTGTTTGAAGTTGGTGCAGAAAATAAAAATTACAACGCTAAACTTTCTGAAATAACTTGGAGTAGCGCCGAAATTTCGGAAGGCCCGCAAAAAGGAAAAAATTACTTAGTAACCTTAAAATTAGGAGAACGGGTTGAAAAATTGATTGTTTATCCGGCATTAACGGGTGTAAATTATGATAAAGCGATTGTTTCTTACGAGAAAAAATTTGTTGAGTATAAAAATTTAATAACGAAGCGTGAGGCTGACGAGAAAAAATTAAAAGAAGAGTTTGAAGCCAAGCAACAAGCCTATTTAGCCGAGCAGAAAAAACTGAATGAAGAGTTGGTTCGAGAACGCATTAAAATAAGGCAAGAACAAGACAAGCAATTTGCTGAACAATTTTCAACCATGGGAAATCAACAACGCATCATGAGAACTTTTCAGATAAGTAATTTTGGAATTTACAATTCTGATTGCCCTAATAGTATGCCAAAAGGAGCAAGTGTTAATCCAATTTATGTAATAAATAATGGTGCTTCATTTATTACACCTACTACTACCTATTTAGTTTGCCACACCAAAAACATCGTTTATAATTTGTATGCCAATGCCCCATTGTCTTATGATCCAGAGGATAGCTATAGTTTATGTGTGATTGCAAATGGTAAGTTGTACACCTGTAATAAAGAATTATTTGCTGCGCTTACAAAAGAGAAACAAAATAAATTTCCTTTATTAGAATTAAGTGTAGCTGTGAACGATGTGAGTGATTTTAAGAAAGCATTGGGTATTTAAAAAAATAATTAACGTTTATTCTAAACCATCAAGGTTTTAAAAACCTTGATGGTTATCTATTAATTTAAAAACAAACCACTATGAAGCCACTGTTCATTTCCTTGTCAATAGCCTTAATTGGCTTATCTTTTATCAAACAAAAAGAATTTACTCCACCTGGTACGGTGCAAATAAACGATACGCTGTATGCTGATGAAACAGAAATCACTAATTTTAGTTGGTTAGAATTTGAACAATGGACTGCTGGTTTTTATGGAAAAACATCTAAAGAATATTTAGCTATATTACCCGACACAAATGTTTGGATTGAAAAATCAACCTATAATATTCCTTATGTTCAATATTATTATCGTCATCCCGCCTATAAAGATTACCCTGTAGTAGGTATTTCTTACGAACAAGCAAAAGCCTTCTGTGTATGGCGCACAGCAAGGATTAAATATTTTCTATCCATCAAAAAAGAATATAAAAATCAAAATTTCGAATACCGTTTACCCACCAAAGCAGAATGGGAATTATTTGCGGTTGCTTCATTACCAGTTTTTAATAATAATGGCTTAGATGAAAAAGGAAATATTAAATTAAATGGAGAAATGGAAAAAGGAGTGAGATTTTTTAAAGTACGAACAATATCCAAACAAGAATGTCCTGATGTTACCGCTCCTGTAAAATCATACATTAAAAATAGTTACAACTTATATAATGTAATTGGTAATGTTTCTGAAATAGTTGAAGAAAAGGGCATTTGAAAAGGTGGTGCTTGGAATAATCGCTTAGATCAAATGCGTATTGGGAAAGAATTAAACTATACTAAACCCTCTGCAACTCTTGGTTTTAGATGCGTTTGTATTATTAAGAAAAATAAAATAAGTTAAATTTATTTCGTTTTACCTATTCCGTAATAAAATCCAAAACATAACGTAATAGAGCTTATGTCCCAATTATTGGTAACTCCCGTTTGATTTGGTAACCATTTATCAATTGAAGGTTTATTTAAATCAAATTTAGAAAAATTAAAATTATAGCCTATATGCCCGCCAATAGCTATTTTCGGGTCAACCAAAAAATAAACACCTAATTGTGTTTCTACAAATGCACTATTATATTGTGTTGGAAATTTTCCTTTTAACGTGTCGTTATAATAAGTAATTCCTTTATAAGAAGTAAGTCCATATCCTGCATTTAAGGATATGGTTGTAAAGGCATTATCACTAAAAAAATGATCGTAGCCTAGTTTTAAATATCCATTTTGAATTTCTGTATAGGTATTTACACGCTGATCTCTTAATGCTTTTTGAGCTTGTAAATAAGTAAATGAATAACCAACGCCTACAAAAAAATTAGAAAATAATTTATAATTAACGTTGGCATCACCAGTAACAACGCCTGAAAATGCGTGTTGCAATAACTGACTTGAAACATATTTTGGAATACCACAACTAGCACGTATCGAAAAACGGGGCAATACAGGAGCTTTATCCTGAGCATTCAGTATAACACTACTCAATAATAATAAACTAAAAATTAAAGATTTCATTCTTGATAAACGTTAATGATACATTATTATTATGTTAACCTCTATTTAATTCCTTTTTCATCGTTGAACTGCATTTTTGAAAGCCTCAAATACCAATGTATTCTA
>JAYVDU010000575.1:0-2631 GCA_043749245.1 Bacteroidota bacterium
GGAATTCATCATCACTGCTCGGGAGAATATTTACAAAAATATTTAGATGAATATCACTTCAGATTTAACAGAAGAAACTCCTTAAATTCTATTTTCAACAGTATTATAAGTGGGTTTATGTTAGCACTACCTTTAACTCTAAATGCAATTAGAGAATATAATACCTAATCCTATTTAATATTTTAAAAGCAGGAGACAAAGCCCCTTTATTTAAAACGATTAGTCATAATAATACAAGCGTTGACTTAGCTGAAATGCTCAAAAATGGAAAAGTTGTTTTAGTGTTTTACCGGGGAGCATGGTGTCCGTATTGTAACAAGTATATGAGTAATTTGCAAGACAGTTTAAAATTAATATTAGATAAAGGCGCATCCGTAATTACGGTCTCTCCTGAAACTGAACAATCAATTGAGAAAACAATCGCAAAAACTAAAGCCTCTTTTAATATCGTTCATGATAGTGCTTATGTTATTATGAATAAGTATGGTGTTGCATTTAAAGTAAGCGAATCAACTGCAAGGAAATATAAACTGTTTGGAATTGATCTTGCAGAAGCAAATGGTAATAAAGACAATATTTTACCTGTTCCTGCAACAATTATAATTAATCAGGATGGCACAATTAATTACATCCATTTTGACGAGAATTATAAAAAGAGATTGCCCATTAAAGATATACTTAATCACTTATAGATATGAAAACAATCACACTTGCATTAACGTTACTAATTGTTGTAATTGTTATTTATGGGTTTAAAACAAAATCCGAGCAAACCAAAACGGAAGAGGGAATCCAATTCTTCACAGGTACATGGCAGCAAGCTTTAGATAAAGCAAAAAAGGAAAATAAAGTAATTTTTCTTGATGCTTTTGCAAGTTGGTGTGGCCCTTGTAAAATGATGAAACATAAAACATTTACCGACAAAGGTGTCGCAGATTTTTATAACAAGAATTTTGTAAATGTTGCCATTGACATGGAGAAAGGTGAAGGCCCAGCCTTAGCAGAAAAATATGGTGTAGATTCTTACCCGTCTCTTATTTATATAAAAGCTGATGGAAAAGCAATGGGTAAAGTAGTAGGGTATCACAAGCCAAAGTACTTTCTTGGAATTGGAGAGAAGGTCACAAAACTGAAATAGCATGGAACTGGCGGCAATATTTAACTCTGCGTTAACATATAACGAGTACAGAGAATTAGTGAATCAATTGATAGCAATTGGTAAAACTACCGGAAACGATCAAAGTGAAAAATTAGTTGAATTTACCAAGCTAAATATTCAACGCATGAATCGTTTAGATAAAACAATTCAACTATCAGATCAAGAAGTAAATTCACTTAGCAAAAATACCAAATCGTTACAATGGTTATTAATAGGCGATGCATGGTGTGGGGACTGCGCACAGATTATTCCTGTTGTAAATAAAATTGCAGAAGCTGTAAAAGATAATATCGAATTAAGAATAGTATCAAGGGATACATATCCCGAATTGATTGAAGCTTATCTTACTAATGGTGCAAAACCAATCCCTAAGCTTCTTGTAATTGCCAAAGAAACAAACGAAGTAGTTTGTTCATGGGGGCCAAGACCGAAACCTGCACAAGAAATTATGCTGAATTGGAAAGAAAATAAAGACACGATTACATGGGAGGATTTTGAAAGAGATCTCCATTTATTGTACACAAAAGACAAGGGATTAACTATTATAAATGAATTTATTACACTAATTGAGGAATGCGAAAAGAAAATTATATTACAGCAATAAGACTTGCTTTATTTGTTGGGACTCTCTTGAATCTGATTAACAGCTATGATGCTATTTTTCAGAGTATGTGGAGTTCTAAATTAATATTTAAAATTCTTTTGACCTATTCTGTGCCATTTTTTGTTTCAATTTATTCATCATGGAAAGCAATTAAATCTAAATAACATGAAGGTTAATATTAAAATAATAATACTTCTAATTTTTATACTCGGCAATCATTTTCTAATCGTTGCTCAAAAAAGTTAATCTATCTAATTTTTTCTTGATCCCTGATAACAAACAGATTTTACTTTATTGGACAATCGATAGTGGCCCTACTTGCAACGGCACTGAAGTTTGGCGCTCAAGTGACAGTTTAAATTATGAAGAGGTTGGAAGCATACCCGGAATATGCGGCAGTAGTAGTTCCGCAACGCCATACAACTTCACTGATAAGAACCCTGTATTAAATAAAACTAACTATTACAAAATTAGATTAGGATATAGTCAATTTTCTGAAATTAAGTTTCTCAGATTAGAGTATATTGAGCCCGGAAAATCACTCTAAAACCAAACCCCACTAAAGAAAATTGCACTATTGAATTTAATAACGATAATAACAAAAATTACAGATTGACTTTAATCAATAGTGTTGGGATGAGTGTTTTTTAGTAAAGAAGGCATTAGTGATAGTAGTTTCACCTTAAATACAGGATTGTTTGATTCGGGAAATTATTTTATAATACTGGAGGATTCAGATGGAAGCATATTAAAAGAGAAACTTGTTATAGCAAAATGAAATGGCATTTATCAAAGTAATAGATCATAACGAAGCGGAAGGTGAACTAAAAATAATTTATGACGATCTTGTTTCCAAAAGAGGGAAATT
>JAYVDU010000576.1:0-2631 GCA_043749245.1 Bacteroidota bacterium
TTGTAATCATTAGCTTCTCCGTTGATATCAGGATATTGAATTAATGCGCCAAAATACGAATCGTCTAATGAAATGGTGTTTGCGTCTCCAATCACTAATTCAATTCCGTAAGGAACGGCGCGGGTTTTAACTACATCAATGGTTTGAGGGAATACCGTTTGGCTAATAAAAAATTTAGTAGCATTATTTTTTATTTTGTCTTTACTTCTGTTGCTATAAAACATAAACAACGCTTCTGCTGCTGCAGTAGCTTCATCCAACAAACTAGCATTGGCAATTGGCATGGCTGTTAAATCCATCACCATAGTTTGGAAATTTAAAATGGCTTCTAATCTTCCTTGCGCAATCTCAGCCTGGTAAGGCGTATAAGCCGTGTACCAGCCTGCATTTTCTAATACATTGCGTTGAATAACCGCTGGCAAAATAGAATTATAATATCCTAAACCTATATAAGAACGAAATACTTTATTTTTTTTACCAAGTTCTTTTAAATGCTTAGCGTATTGAAACTCACTCATAGCAGCTGAAACAGCCAATGGTTGTTTTAAACGAATACCGCTAGGAACTGTTTGGTTAATTAATTCATCTACCGAAGAAACGCCAATTTTAGCAAGCATTTGTTTGATTTCATTTTCACGAGGACCGTTGTGGCGAGACACAAATTTATCTGTTGTCATAGTAAGTTTTTTAAAGAACCCAAAGTTAAAGAAATTAAGCTTATTACATAACGTAATTTTTGAACAGTTGTTTATAAATGCCTTTATATTCTTTTAAAACAGGCTTTTAAAAGAAAATAAATTTTATATTTATGCCATTCATTATAATAGTAAATATAGATAATTAATTTTTCAATTTCTCAAGACTATGGTACATATCTTATCCGAGCAAAATTCTATCTTTAATCAATTTGTTGCCGAGTTGCGCGATGTGACTATACAAAATGATAGCATGCGCTTCCGTCGAAATTTAGAGCGTATGGGCGAAATTATGGGCTATGAAATTTCTAAAACATTATCTTATCAAACTAAAGAAACGACCACTCCTTTAGGAATCGCTGAGACCAGCCATTTAATTGAACAACCTGTTATTGCTACCATTTTACGTGCAGGACTTCCGATGCATTTGGGTGTTTTAAATTATTTTGACAGAGCTGACAATGCTTTTATATCCGCGTATAGAAGGCATCATAAGGATAATACATTTGATATACATGTTGAATATGTATCTAGCCCTAGCATCGATGATAAAATAGTGATTTTATGTGACCCCATGATTGCTACTGGTGGTTCTATTGTATTAGCCTTTAAAGCGCTATTAGCGAAAGGCACCCCGAAACATACCCATATTATCTCTGCCATTAGCAGCCGACAAGGCATTGATTATGTAAAGGCCAATATGCCATCGAAAGATTTCACTATTTGGTGTGGCGCTGTGGATGAAGAATTAACTGCTCATTCATACATTGTTCCCGGCTTAGGAGATGCCGGTGATTTAGCTTTTGGCACAAAAATTTAAATTAATCAAAGAACTATTTTTTTAAATAATTAACACATTGCAAATAGGAAGATATATATCCGTTTTTTTAGCCTGTACACTTTTTTTCTCTAAAATAGGGATGCCTGCTGCTGTTTACGCATTTGACTACAATTACCTTCAATGTATTTTAACAAGTTGCGCAGGAGCTATTTTTAGTACCATTGTCTTTACATACTTAAGTGATGGCATTATTAAATGGTGGAATAAATTAAAGGACAAATGGATTACAAAAAAAGATCCTAAAAAACATTTCACTAAATCGAACCGTCGCATTATCAAAATAAAAAATCGGTTTGGCTTGGTTGGAATTGCCGCTTTAACCCCAATTATACTGTCCATTCCGCTCGGCGCATTTCTAGCGGAGCGTTTTTTTAAAGACAAAAAGAAAGTGATTATCTATATTTCTATCGCCACCGTGTTTTGGAGCAATGCCTTATATTTTATTTTTTTATTAGCCTATAAGGGCTATAAAGCAATATAACAAGTTCTGTGGATTTGCAAGAAAAAGAATCATATCACTAAACAACATTAATCACATTGCCGAACCAATCAGAATAGACGAGATAACTCAAAAAGTATTCACTTTTATTTTTGATCCCGATAACTTACCTATAAAGTTGTATCAAAAATAAATTTAGAGAATTTTATTCTTTAAAATCCCAATTTAAAATTCGGAATACAACCCGTTGATTTTTAGCATGAAGTTTATACTTTTCTTCTTTTGTTTTCGACTTTCGTATGATGGCATCTTTAACCAATAGTTTATGATTACCCCAGCCCACTGCTTCTATACGTTTTCGATTGATTCCCTTAGCTATTAAAATTTCTTTTATTAATTGAGCTCTATATAAGGATAATTCTTCATGATTTTTTTCTTGAGTAGAGGCGTGACCATCAATTTCAATTGTCACAGTCGGGTCTTCCTTCAGTGTTATATACAATTGATTACATACATCATCAAACTTGTAATAGTAGGTTGAATCAATCTTATATAAAGAATCAATAGCGTCCGAGATAATTAAAAAAGGTAAAATAAATGAGCTATACCCGTTTATTTTAGGCAACTAATTTTAATTTCGGAATTGTAAGCCCCCC
>JAYVDU010000577.1:0-2628 GCA_043749245.1 Bacteroidota bacterium
TGTCCTCACCGAACACTATTTTAATGCGGTGTTCGGTAAGCTCACCGGACCACGTAGAGAAGAATTTTCTAATTATTAAAAGAGGACAAACCTATCAAGAAAAAAAATAAGTTTATATTTTAAGGCGAGTGGCTGCGTAAATTATAAAACGCTTTGCGTCACCACAAGCAGCAGGACTCGGCGCTGGATGGTATATCCTTTAGCGTTGTTACTTTTTCAATACCCCACATTATTCGTTGATAAAAAAATAAGTAATCCGGTAAATAAAATCATTTGCGACCGAAAGGAATAAAAGTCATTTGCGACCGAAAAGGATTTCTACTGCATGCGGCGAGTCCTCGGCTTAGGATAAAGGCTAAAGCTAAAAATTCATGCAGCCACTCGCGGGAGAATTTTTAAGATCGAAGAGGGGGGAGTTTGCAATTTTGGAGTCTCGGATGATTAGCAAATTAATATAGTTCAGGTAGTAAAGTTTTTGAATACAATTTTATAATTGGTTCGTCAGGGTTGGAAATTTAAGAATGTTTCGTGAAGACACGAACCATGGCAACAGAAAAACAGTATATTAAATGCGGCTATTGTTAATGAAAAATAAAAATACCAATCGGTATAAAATGATAATGGTAAGATCGACTAAATATGATCAAGCAGACCCCGACATAAGCTGGTTACGGATTAACTTAAAACCTAGCTCCTTTCAACCCAAATCCAATAGCGTATAATTATTTAAAGACCGGTTCCGTACAACATTGGACTTCATCGTTGGCATTGCATGCCCGACGAAGTCTTGTTTGTTACCTGCCGTTTTTGTCTATCAATTTATAGAGTTTTCGCACTTCTTCGTTACTATCAAATTTTATTTCTTGTCTAATTGTGTCGCTCAAAACATTGTTGTCATGTAAAAGTTTAATGACATTTTTTCTGCATATTCCACAATTCATTTTTTTATAAATTGTTTCAAGCGGTTCTCTACATTCTTTTGTTTTGTTACTTTCATAAATGTTTACATAACCAAATCCGATTGAGTGAATAAAGTCGCAATTGTCCGACCTGTTTGCAATCTCATTTAGAATAATCTTGTCACCCTTTTTATAATTACTTACTAAAAGGTTGAGATATTTATAGGTATTTTTCGGGGCTCTCAATTTTTTCAAAGCTAATTTTCTAATGTTTTTCCCTGAAAAATATTGTAATGCGTAAACAGAAAATTCAATAAGTCTTATTTTTGCTGGATTTTTGCCACTTGCAATTTTAAGTATTGGTTGACAGTCAAAAGGGAATTTTCTTTTTGAAAAAAAACGTAAATAAAGTTCTTGTTTTTGCTTGTTTTTTTCAGCTAAAAATTCCGTTGCTAATTTTTCAACTTCTTCAATTGAAAGGTCGTTTGCTCTTTCAACTGAAATAACTCGAAACTTATTTGAGTCAATTTTTTCTTTGACTAAGTCGTAAGAAAATTTTATGAATTTTCTTCGCTTTGAGAAAGCCCATTTATTTTCAAGTATTGATTTGTGGTAAGCTTCAATAAATTTATTTTTTTTACTTGCCTTCGAAAGCTCTGCATAAACTGATATGTCTTTGTGTCTTTTTTGAAAAGTGTCAACGAGGTAACTGTCTTCTGAATCATTTTCTTCAAGAATCTTCTTTCCTACAATTTCTGCTACTTTTAAAATACCTTTTATACCGTCAATTTCCATTAATTGTTCTTTTCCACAAAACTCGTAACCTTCAAGAGTATTTTTGTCAAACCGATTATATAATGCTGTTTTAGCTTCCGTATGACCTGCCTTGAAAAACAGAACAGCTAAATCGCACATTTGGTCAAGACTCCAATAATCTTTTTTCTCTACCTGAAGTTTTGTCAATAAAGCTTTTATGATTTTGTCTTTTTGCTTAACCTTTTTAATAAATTGATAAATGTAAACTGCTCGACTTCCTTCACTCTGTTGGTCGTAAGCATAATTTGTAATTGCTCCCTTAATGATTATATTTGAAAAGTTTATGTTCGGATTGTCTTGTAAAATTAAATAAGCTTCGCCTGTCCCACGTTTTAATGAGTTAGTAAATTTTCGCTTGATGTTGGTAGAGTGGTCGCTCATAAATGCAAGTAACGAACAGGTATTGCTGCAGGTGTGGAATTCATTGCTTGTCCTGCCCGGAACTGCTGCCCAATAAAGATAAAAAAGTACAAGATAAAAACTAAAAGCTCAACAGAATTCCGTCCGCCCAAACCGCTGCTGATAGCGAACTAAAGCCGATGATAACAACGTCCTGCCACACTTGCAGCAATACCAATGTTGTACTAAACCTACGGTAGTTTACCCGCAGACTCCGGCTTTAACTGGTGTTAGTTTTGCATATCATTAAAACATTTTTTATGCAAACAAAACCAACCACCGGACTGCGCACCGCAGCTACCGATTATGTAACTGTTGTACAACAGGCTTGTAATAAAATTACAGGATTTTCCTTGCTTTACAAAGAGCTGGAGCGTTCTATTTCTATCAGCGGAAAAAGTAAAAGCACCCTCGCTAATTATTCGCGGCAACTGGCTCACCTGGCACTTCATTACAATTGTTTTCCGCTTGAACTTGATGCAGAGCAGGTAATGGATTACTTATACCTTGTTAA
>JAYVDU010000578.1:0-8794 GCA_043749245.1 Bacteroidota bacterium
CCGTAATTTTTAAGAGTATTTACAATACGGTCTTTATTAGCCGTTAATTCTTCGTTACTAACTTTGGCGTTGCCTGTACCATAATCAATTAATAATTCAGGGCTAGGGAACTGGTAATTACCCAAATCGAGGGTAGGGTCGTATTGCCCAAATTTTTCAACCAATTGCGAGGCTTTCAATTCATCGTCTAAGGAAATAAATTCAGCAGGAACCACTTCTTTTACAAATTCAGGTTCAGCAATAATTTCATCAGCACCGGGGTTATTAATCTCAAACTCTAAAGACGTTGGTTTTAAGGGTGTGTCAGGAGTAGGGCTTAATTCTAGATCAGCTGTTTCTGTTTGTTCAACAATAGGCTCTTCCGTAATAGGCTCGGTAACGGATGATACGACTTCGAAATTTAATAAGGCTTCTTCTTCTTCCTTACTGTATGCAGGCTCTTGTTCGAAAACGGTTGATGCATGAGGGTTGAGGTCGTTGGTGGTAGATTTAAATTCATCTTCAATAATATATTCCCCATCTGTATTAGGTATTACATCTTTGTTTACACGGAATGATAAGTTTATACTTAACACCAAAAAAGCCAGCATCGAAAAAGCTAAAATGGCAACCGTACCAACGGTTCCCACATAATTTCCTAATTGTTGATTTAAAATATAACCATAACCGCCACCTAGAAAAAATAATTTATCATGAAATAAAAATGCTAAAGTTAAACTTACCCATACCATCATAAACAGCCATTTAGCAGTAAACAACGATGGTTTGGTAATTTGTTTATTCAATACTTTTTGTAATCCGTAAATAATAAATACAGGTACTAAAATAAAGGAAGCTACGCCAAAACCCTTGTACATAAAAACATGTGACACGAGTGCGCCTAATTTACCTAACCAATTATATACTTTGGTTTCGATAGCAAATAATTCGGAGAGAGGTGCTAATACTTTATCCTGATCTTTATCCCAAGTAAAAATGTAGGATAAAAGGGCTATGAACAGGTAAATGCCCGCTAAAATCAAAATTAAACCAATAAGTTTTTGAGTGCGTTCGTCTTGATACACATTCACCGTTTTGTTCCAACGCTCCAACAACGACACTTTAGATTCGGTAATTGGTTTTTTGGTTTCGGCTTTATTAGTAGCGGTTTTAGCCGATTTAGGTTTATTTTTAGTGGTTGAAGAAACGGTTTCTTCAATATCGTTTTTAGAGTTAGCAGCTTCAGAAGTTTTTACTTCATCTACGGTTTTTTCTCTGAATTTATTTTTAGTTGTTGCCATGGCTTATAGTCTTTAAAAATAAGGCAAAGCCAATGGTTTTGAGGTACATACTCAAAATGTTTTAAACGACGGATTGTTTAATTCGTTGGTGATTTATGTAGACGAGTTTTTAGCCTCTTTTTGAAATTGTTAATGATTATTTTCGATTTTGCGAATACCATACCTCACCCATTTAGTGAGTTGTTTGTGAGTAAAAAATCAATATCTATTTACTAAAATATAGTATTTTCGTTTTCTAAAAAATAATTGCGATGTCATCAACTACACAACATATCAAATGCCTTATCATAGGCTCTGGTCCCGCAGGCTATACAGCCGCTATTTACGCAGCACGTGCCGATTTAAAACCAGTTTTGTATACAGGCTTAACGCCAGGTGGACAATTAACTGAAACTACCGAAGTAGATAATTTTCCTGGTTATCCTAAAGGAGTTACCGGCCCCGAATTAATGGAAGATTTGAAAGCCCAGGCAGAGCGATTTGGTACAGAGGTTCGTTTTGGATTAGCTACTAAAGCCGATTTAAACGCATCGCCTAAACGTATATGGATTGATGAAGTTACTGAAATTACTGCGGATACCGTTATTGTTTCAACTGGCGCTTCGGCCAAATGGTTAGGCTTAGCAAACGAAACACGCTTACGCATGAATGCTGGCGGGGTTTCTGCCTGCGCTGTATGTGATGGTTTCTTTTACAAAGGACAAGAAGTAGCTATTGTGGGGGCTGGTGATACTGCAGCGGAAGAGGCTACTTACTTATCCAAGTTGTGTAAAAAAGTGTACATGATTATTCGCAAAGACGAAATGCGCGCTAGTAAAGCCATGCAGAACCGTGTAAAAAATACAGAAAACATTGAAATGATTTACAATAGCGAAACTCAGGATATACTTGGTAAAGAAATGGTAGAAGGTGTAGTTGTAAAAAACAATGTAACTAACGAATTACGCACCTTAATCGTAACAGGCTTTTTTGTGGCTATTGGTCATAAGCCAAACACCGATATTTTTAAGGAACAATTAAAAATGGATGAGTTGGGTTACTTAGATATTATTGCTGGTTCTACCAAAACTAATATTGAAGGTGTGTTTGCAGTAGGTGATTGTGCAGATAAAATTTACCGCCAAGCAATAACAGCTGCAGGTAGCGGTTGTATGGGTGCTTTGGATGCAGAACGTTACTTATCAGAGTTTGGGAAACATTAGTATTTGTTTTTGTATTTTTATTTATTAATTTGCATTTCATTTGATTTTATAATTATGATTTTTTTTAAAACACTATTTATTACATGGCTATTATGCATTTCTAACGCTGCTTTTTCGCAACGTTTCGCAAATCAGGTACCGCAATTGAAACGCTATACATCTGCCGAGGTTACTGATTCGGATTATGGTATAGTGATTTTTAATAAACTAGTACAGGGCATTGGTGGCGATTCGTTGAGGTACACTAAAGATGGCTACAATGCACAAGGTTGGCAGGAAGATTATTATGTGAGCGGAAAAATATTACATAAAGGTTATTATGTAGATGGATTAATAAAAATATTTAAAAATTTTTATGAAAACGGTCAGTTAGAACGAAACTATACAAGTAGCGATCCTCGTCGTAGTAGAATGGAAATATTTTATGAAGACGGTAAAGTACGCTCCAATATTGATTACTTCGAAGGTAATACCCAAAATCAATATGATTTTTTTAAAAATGGAACGCCCGAATATGTAGAAGAAAATGATAAGGACGTTGAGTTTTTATATAAGCGTAATTCTTTTTTCGAAAATGGTAATCCGTCTTCGATGTTTGAATTAGTAGATAAGAAATCGAAAAAGTATATAAAAAAAGAATTTTACGAAAACGGTCGTTTGAAAGAAGAAGGAACAATGTACTTACGAAAAGAAATGGGTGATTATCAAAAAGAAGATACTTGGACCTATTACGATGAAAAAGGAAATGTGACTAAAACTGAAAAATACCACAAGGGAGAGTTGTTGAATTAATAACACTCTTTTGAATTACCTGTAATTTCAATTGTTAAGCAAGCTTTAAAAGGTTTAATACGAACTATATTAACACATAGTCCATTTTAAAACACAGGAGGCAAATAGGAAACATAGTTTAAATAAGCATTCTATGTGAACTATGTAATCTATGTGGTTTGGACTATTTATATATTATGATTGGTATAAACATGACGAACTCGTTTCGGAATCTTTTGTTATGCTGATACCAAACATGTTTCATGCATACTCCATTTTAAACCACAGAGGCACATAGGAAACATAGGTTATAAGCACAAGTATACTATGTGAACTATGTGACTATGTTGTTTGGACTACTTATGTATTATAAAGACGTTCTATTTTTTAGAAGCTTTAATATTAGTAACGAAGTCATCAAATAAATAACGAGAGTCTAATGGTCCGGGACAAGCCTCTGGGTGGTATTGTACCGAAAACACAGGTTTGTTTTTAATGCGAATACCTTCGATGGTTTTATCATTCAAATTAATGTGCGTAATTTCTATTTGATCATTTTTAGCAATATCATCTATATTTATTGTAAATCCATGATTTTGAGAAGTAATTTCACATTTACCCGTAATGATATTTTTTACTGGGTGGTTGATGCCACGATGTCCCGCATGCATTTTATACGTTGAAATCCCTTGCGATTCGGCTAATAACTGATGACCTAAACAAATTCCAAAAATAGGAATACCGGTATCAACTAGTTGTTTGATTAAGGCAATTTCTTCTTTCATCACGCCTGGATCTCCAGGGCCGTTGCTCAACATGATACCGTCAGGCGAAAAAGCTAAAATATCTTTTAGAGTTGTTTTCATTGGGAATACCTTTAAAAAGCAATCTCTTTGGGCTAAAGAACGTAAAATGTTTTTCTTAACACCAAAATCCATCACGGCTACTTTATGTGTAGAGATTGATTCGCCAAATTCATAAGGCGCTTTAGTAGATACTTTAGAAGATAGCTCTAAACCCTCCATTTTAGGCACCTTCGCTAATAAGGCTTTCAATCCTTCTATATCGGTGTTTTCCGAAGAGATGATACAATTCATAGCACCTTTATCGCGGATGTAACGCACAATAGCGCGCGTATCTACATCACTGATAGAAACGATGCCATCCTTTATAAAATAATCCTGTAACGATTGTTGCGCACGTTTACGAGAGAAACCATCGTTGAATTTTTTGCAAATCATTCCCGAAATTTTGATGCTGTCGCTTTCTACTTCAGAAGCTTCAATACCATAATTACCAACGTGTACATTGTTCATCACAACAATTTGTCCGAAATAAGAAGGATCCGTAAAAATTTCTTGATAGCCCGTCATGCCAGTATTAAAGCAGATTTCGCCGGTAGTAGTACCTATTTTTCCGGCAGCTTTGCCTTCAAAAATTTTACCATCTTCTAATAATAAAATGGCTTTGGGTTTGGTTTGATATTTTAGTTGCATACGTTTTTAGAAAGTGTTTTCTAAATCCCAAAAGTGTGAATTTTATTTGCAATAGAAAAACATTGTTAATAGGTTTTTAAAAAGAAAATAAGTCATCCTTTTTTTTGAAGAATCAAACGCAAAATTCGAGTATTGATAATAATAAGAACATATCTGTTTTTTGTTGGATGAGGGTAATTAGGTTATATTTGGTATAGAAATATCTGATATAAAGTTTCGCCAAGCTAACTTAGGGTTGTTTTATAGGCAAATGTTTATGGAAGTATAAGTAAATCAGTAGTAATTGCTGCGCAGAAAATGTAAAATAGAAGCTTACCTTAGACAATTATATTTTACAAGAATAAATAGAAACACATTAAATAAAACATCATGTCGACAACAAACGAAGAAACTCAAATATTACAGGACCTATGGGAGAAAGACCCGAAAAATTGGAAGCTTGGTTTCATTTATTACAATCGACAAGACAAGAGAGCATTTATACCAAAGAGAATTAAAATTTTAGGTATGACATATAACTTTGCAAATTCAAAATCTTTAATATTTATAATTATCGCAACAGTTTTGGTAGTATATTTTCTATCTAAATAAATTCGGTAGACACTTAAGCTGTGTAAAAATAAGTGGCATCAAAAGCTACTAACACCGTGACTTATACAGCATCGTTTTACTAAACTAATTTATTGCATCGAATCAAAATGTCAATTAATTATGATCTAATCCTTAATAAATTTTACGTTAGCAATTTGGTTTGTTTTATTTTTTACGGTTAAAAAATAAATACCTGCTTGCAAGGTTTCGATGTTGATGGAGTTTGATGCAGTGGCTTCAAATAAAACAACCTTCCCTAAAACATCAGTAATAGTAATGCTTGCAAGACTTGCTTCGTTATCCAAACGAATATTCAAAATCGTGTGTGCAGGATTTGGATACATTGAAACAGCTAAGTTTTGTTTTTCAACATCTGCTATATTAGTTAATGATGCTAAATTATATTTATTGAAAAATCGCCAAATTTCTTTCGATGCATTAATATCTTGGTTAGTTCCTGAGCTTGTGAAAGGTGTGCCTGGCCAAGAGTGTGTGCCACCAATAATTTTAAATAATTCAACTGTACTGCCTAAATTTCCTCCGCTGTATACATAGTGCTCTGCTGTGCAATTATCAGTGGTGCTTGTGTTTGGCATATTAGTAAAGGCGGCTGTAGGATTACAGTTATTTTTAGTTACCCAGTATTTCACAACGGTGTCTATGGGTTCCATATATTGAGACGCATTGCCGGCATAAGGAACTGTTGCATCAGCTGTTCCCTGAATTTGCATTACAGGTACTGGACGAGTTGGATGACAATAAGTGCCATATTGCGACGTGAAAATGCTGCCTGTTACCGAAGCAATCGCTGTAATACGGTTACTTAATTCGCAAGCTAAGGTATGACTCATAAATCCACCCATGCTCATACCTGTTGAGTATACTCTGTTTAAGTTGATGTTGTATTGTAATTTTAAGGAATCTATTAAATGAGATATAAAACCAATATCATCTACACTGGAACCAATACCCGCGTTCCAAAATGTTGTTCCACTGCTGTTTTTAGTTCCATTTGGAAATACCATTAAAAAATTTGCTGTATCAGCTATTGGCCCAAAATTGCTATAAAATTGTTGTTGTAACGCATTACTTGTATAACCATGCATATTTATAATTAACGGACGAGCAGTAGCGCCTGAGTATATAGCCGGCACATATAATCTGTAGTTACGATAAATACCCCCCGACATAATGCTATCTACAACTGTTGTTTGCGCGTGAAAGGAAAGGGTAGAAAGTAAAATAGTAAATGCTAGTAAATGTTTTTTCATTAAATGTTGTATTAAGATTGAAGATATTTAAAGTAAATGTACAAAAATAAACTCTAATTGAACCTAATATTTTAGTGGCAATTTATGGTTAAAAATAGTACATTCGGTCTCTTAAAATGTAACCACTATGGCAAAATTTAAAAAACAAGATGCGCTTGATTACCACTCTCAAGGCAGACCCGGAAAGATTGAAGTAGTCCCTACTAAACCTTATAGCACACAACGAGATTTAACATTAGCTTATTCGCCAGGCGTAGCAGAGCCTTGCCTTGAAATAGAAAAAAATGCAGATGATGCGTATAAGTATACTGCTAAAGGAAATTTAGTAGCTGTGATATCTAATGGAACAGCTGTGTTAGGCTTGGGTGATATTGGAGCATTGGCTTCTAAACCAGTAATGGAAGGGAAAGGGCTACTATTTAAAATATTTGCTGATATTGATGTGTTTGATATAGAAGTTGACACAAAAAATATAGACGAATTTGTAAATACGGTAAAAAATATTGCCTGCACTTTTGGAGGAATCAATCTAGAAGACATCAAGGCGCCTGAGTGTTTTGAAATTGAGCGTCGTTTAAAGAAAGAATTAAATATTCCATTAATGCATGATGATCAGCACGGTACCGCTATTATTTCATCAGCAGGCTTATTAAATGCTGTGGAGATTTCTGGTAAAAAAATGAGCGAGGTTCGTTTAGTAATTAATGGTGCCGGCGCATCTGCCAACTCTTGTGCTAAAATGTACATTGCTGTTGGTGTTAAAAAAGAAAATATTTTAATGTTGGATAGCAAGGGTGTTATTCATAAAAAAAGAACAGACGTCGATCAATACAAAGCATTTTTCGCATCTGATAACACTAGCAAAAATACCTTAGAAGAAGCCATTAAGGATGCTGACGTGTTTGTTGGTTTATCAAAGGGAAATGTATTGACGCAAGATATGGTTCGCTCTATGGCGCCTAATTGTATTGTGTTTGCTTTAGCCAATCCAACGCCTGAAATTCCTTACGAAGATGCTATTGCCGCTCGTCCTGATATCATTGTAGCTACAGGCCGAAGCGATCATCCTAATCAAGTGAATAACGTATTAGGCTTTCCTTTTATTTTTAGAGGAGCTTTAGATGTACGCGCAACGTGTATTAACGAAGAAATGAAATTAGCCGCAGCTTTAGCTATTGCATCCTTAGCAAAAGAAAGTGTGCCTGATTATGTAAACCTGGCGTATGGTAATACAAATTTATGTTTTGGTACAGAATATATTATTCCTAAACCAATTGATAACCGTTTAATTTCTACTGTAAGTTCAGCTGTTGCAAAAGCAGCTATCGATAGTGGTGTAGCAAAACGTATTATTACAGATTGGGAAGCTTATGGTACTGAATTAGATAATCGTTTAGGTAAGGATAACAAATTAATACGAAGCCTTGCTAATAAAGCAAAATCAAACCCTAAGCGTGTTGTATTTACAGAAGCAGATACTTACAAGATCTTAAAAGCAGCCCAGTTGGCCAAAGACGAAGGTATCGCGAAACCAATTTTATTAGGAAATAAAGAACGTATTTTAGCTTTAATGGAAGAGCATCAAATTGATATGGGTGATACGCCTATTATTGATGCCTGGTTGCCGGAAGAAGAAGCGCGTCGTGCAGAGTTTGGTGATATCCTTTGGAATAAGCACCAACGCCGCGGATTAACACAATACGATTCACGTAAATTAATGCGTGATCGTAATTATTTTGGAAGTATGATGGTGGAAACGGGCATGGCTGATGCGATGATATCTGGTTTAACGCGTAAGTATGGCGCGCCTATCAGGCCAGCACTTCAAGTAATTGGAATGCAAGATGGAGTAGGGCGAGTAGCAGGTTTGTATATGATGATTACTAAAAAAGGACCTTACTTTTTTGCTGATACTACTATGACTGAGAATCCCACGGCTCAGCAATTAGCCGATATTGCTGTGCTTACAGCTAATACAATTAAACAGTACAACATTACACCACGTATTGCAATGTTGTCTTATTCTAATTTTGGTTCAGCAGAAGGCGAGACACCAAGAAAAATGCAGGAAGCCACAAAAATTTTACATAAAAATTATCCAGGCTTAGTGGTTGATGGTGATGTACAAGCCAATTTCGCTGTAAACAATGATTTACTAAAAGAACAATTTCCTTTCAGTACTT
>JAYVDU010000579.1:0-2621 GCA_043749245.1 Bacteroidota bacterium
AAAACTTTTCATGGATGATAATCCAGAAGTTGCTTTCGAGATTGAAACAACTATTCGTAAAAAAATTGCGGAAGGTCCCGTTGCATCGGGTGCTGCTTCAGTAGATGAAGAAGAAGATTAAGAATTTATAGTCGCAATATTTAAACAAAGGCTGCTCATTGAGTAGCCTTTGTTGTTTTAGCTTATGCCCTTTGCAAGCGTTCTAACAATAAATATTAAAAATAAATTTACGAATATTTTTTGATAATTTTTTGTATATACAGTTTAGTTTTTTATTTTTGTTTTGCAATTCTCAGAAAACAACAAACGCGATGCAAAGGTTCAGAAATGAATCAGTACAAACTCATTTGTTGTTTTTCGATTTAAAAAACAACAAATGCCAATTTCTAAAAAATTTAAACACTACATATAACTTGACTCATTCGATTGCGGACCAACGTGCTTACAAAGATTGCAAATTTCGCTATATCTGTACAGACTGTCGAGCCTATTTAGCAAATCCAAATGATATGTACTCTAAACCTCTAAAGTGTAATTATAATCCTTACTCAGCAACATGGGAAAAATAAAATGTATTTCTAAAATTGTGGCATTATTCTTTGTAATAAATTTAATGAATTCTTGCAAAGAACCAGAATTTTTATTGATAAAACACAAAGGGGAAATCTCTGAAAGCAAATATTCAAACGGTTTTTATAAAGTTTTCAATAATGCTACTTTTTTATACCTTTTTGAAATTGATACAATTAGGCTTAAAAATATTGATTTGCCTTCTATTTTAAAAAAAAATTTATTAGAAGTTAGTAAAAATGGAGCTGATTTAATTTTTAGAGCACAAACCAAGACAACAACAGTAGGGAATCTTTTTTTGATTCACGATAATTATAAAGGAAATTTAAATAATTTTTCGGCTAAAGTTGTTAAGGATTTGTCATATCTTGGGACAAAGAATATCAAGGTTAATTGGTCAGAGAATATTTTCAGAATAGATACTACGAGCAATAAATTGCCTTTTGTTTTTGTTGAACCTACAAATTCTATTAAAAATTCAAAAATTAACACGCTAAGTTATGAATTAAAAAACAAGAAAGATACTTTCAGAATACATGAGTGCCAATTATCTTTTAAACTAAAAGATAAAGATGAGTTTTTAAGGGTAATTTATTGTATTAATCTTTCCAAATCTTTAAATAATTTAGAATTCCCAAAGTTTATAGATAAGGATTTTAAATCTCTTATTTACAGTTGGGTCGCATGCCTAGATACAATAAATTATACTAATACAATAAACTCTCAAAAAGTTAATAATTTATTTGCATATGCTGATACTATTTTAAGAATAAATGGAATAAAAGCTGCTTATGATTCATTAGATTTGTTGAATACCTTTTACACACTAAACAATGATTTTCAATCAAAAAGTTATTACTACCAAGTCATGGCAACACTATCTTCTTTTAGCTCTAATAATTTATCGACATTAAAATTTGATTCAAAGGCTCATCCCAAGTATAATAATAAAATTCTAAGCCTTCCAAAATCTATAGTAAAAAACAACTCAATAGAATATATCGTTAATAGATTTGGTAATGAACCAATCATAATGGTAAATGAAGCACATGATAGAGGGCAAAACCGTGATTTTGCACGAAAATTATTACCAAAACTTTATGAAAAAGGTTTTAAATACCTATGTGTTGAAGCATTAGAAGTATTAGGGCAAAAGAAAGATTCTTTACTTAATAAGAGAACTTTTCCAATTTTATCATCTGGTTACTATTTGAAAGAATCAGCCTTTGGGCAATTAATTCGAGACGCACTAAAATTGGGATTTAAAATAGTTGCTTACGAAGACACGTCGGCTTTCAATCCAAATATTTCTTACATTGAAGGTCAGAATATTAGAGAGATTGCACAAGCAAAAAATATAGTTTCAATTTTTAAAGGTGATAAAAGTGCTAAAGTTTTAGTTTACGCAGGCTATGGTCACATTGAAAAAAGAACAAATGATAAATGGATAAAAATGGCAGAAAAACTTTGTAAAACTTTAAATAGAAATATTCCTTCTATAGATTGTGTTCTGATGCAAGAAGGCTTTGAAAGGAAAGATGAAAATGAATATTATAGAGCAGCGATTGATTCATTTAAGTTTAAATATCCAATAGTTTTAGTTCAAAACGATACGCCATTTGTGCATCCATCCCTAAAAGGCAAAGTTGATTTGAATGTTTTTTTGCCAAGAACTAACTATGATTTAGGCTATCCAGATTGGCTAAAAGAAACAGACGATACTTATTATACATTAAAGTTACCAGAAAATTGCGACGATGCATATTTACAAGTTTACAAAGCTAATGAATGGCGAGAAGTAAATAAAGAAGCCATACCTGTAATGCAGTTTACTATTCAAAAAGATAGACCAGAGTATAAACTCTATTTAAGAAAAGGAGATTACAAACTATTTATTTCTAAAAACAATAAAAATTTAGTTGATAAAGATTTTAAAGTTGAGTAAAAAATAATAATCCATTCTTGCTTATTTGAAGAAAAAGCTTATAAATATTTGAAAAACAATACTATAATACTTTATTCAAATCAAGAGATTTATTCTGAAAAATGTT
>JAYVDU010000580.1:0-8781 GCA_043749245.1 Bacteroidota bacterium
TTCCACCATCAGTCCGGCAAGCTTGTTACATACAAGCAATACATCGTCTTCGTAAATTAATATTGGTTGCTCTGTCATGTATTAAGGAATAAAAAGAATCTACTGCCGAATCAAAACTAATATTTTTTATTGAAATACGAAGCAAAGCAATAAAGTCGAAAACAATTTATCTATTTGGTATTAACTAAGGCTATAGCAAAAAATATATTATGCAAAATATCATCGGGTATAGTTTATGGGGTCATGTTTTTTGTTTGTTGAGCAATGTAGTTTTGTAATGTTATAATTAACGCTTGCAAGAAAACACAATGTAGGATAAAAAAATACACGTTTGCGGTTTGCGAAGTCTTAAACAATGTGATGCCAATATTCGTTCTAAAACACCCAAATAAACTCATTCTTTTTCACCTCACGCTTAGGCGTGATTAAAAAATAGTTCCGTAGCTCAGGCAATGCAACGATTTTTTATCATCGCCTTGCTGAAAAATAGTTCCGTTTCTATTGTATATTTTTTAAAAAAAATTAGTGTGAGTTTATGAGGAAATCCGATATAGATAAATGGTAGACCCACTGAACACTGCATGAACAAACTGAAGTAAATATTTAAAATTTTAATCCTAAAGTTTTATGACTAAAAAAGGAATTTTTGATGAATTTTTGGAGTAGGTGATTTTGTATAGTTGTTATTGTTATTTAAAAAAATGATAAAAGGAATTGATGTTTGCCTCGGGTTTACAAAACTGTCGAAAAAAGTTGCTAAACGGCTTGGCTATTAGCAGCAATTTTTCGTTTGCAGCCCGATAATAAAGAACATTGTGTTTTTAGTAAAAAAAGTTAAGCACAAGTATCGACTACCAACGAGGGTATTTATCAGTATTTATTTCAACTTTTTATCTAACTCTTCCTCTTTATGAGCCAGTGCTTTTTTGAGCATTTCTATTTCTTCCATTAATTTTTGTGGAGAAGATTCTTCGTCGTCATTCCATATTTTATTTGTAAAATAAGGTTTTTTTGCGAAATCAATTTTAGTATCAGCTTCTCTGAAAATGCTGTATAATGGTACTCTTAAGTTTTTGGATATATCTTCTAAGTGGCGAATTTCAAGGGTTTTATTAATTAATCCAGATTCTAATTGTTGTTCTGTTAATCCCAAATAGTCTGCTAATTGTTTAAACGTATAATTTTCTTTTGTTAAAATTTCGTTTATTTTTTGAATTAAATAGTCCATACTTTTTATGTTTTTTTAATTAATCTTATCTCAAAATTACCAATCTATTAGCATCTAATTTTATAAAGATAAATAATAAAATTGTAAATGACCAAAGTGATGAGCCTCCATAACTAAAGAAAGGCAATGGAATTCCAATGACAGGCATTAGCCCAATAGTCATGCCAACATTAACCGCTAAATGAAAAAATAAAACAGAGGCCACGCCGTAGCCATAAATTCGGCTAAAATCGGAGCGTTGGCGTTCTGCCATAAACACCACTCTGATAATTAAAAATAATTCTAATAAAATAACGGTTGATGTACCCAGAAATCCCCACTCTTCGCCCACTGTACAAAAAATAAAATCGGTGTCTTGTTCAGGCACAAAATCGTATTTGGTTTGTGTGCCCTGCAAATAGCCTTTCCCGAAGAAGCCACCCGAACCAATCGCTATTTTTGCCTGATTGACGTTATAACCTTCTTTTTTTAAATCGACTGTACCACGCCCCAACAATACATCAATACGTACTCGTTGATGATCTTCCAAATGATTATAAACATAGTTAGTACCAAGTACAACGCCACTAGCTGCAGCAAAGATGACACTAACAATAATCAAATTCTTAAGACTGCGTTTAATAAACAAGAAAGACAACAGAGCAATAATAGCTAAGGTGATGATTAATGTTTGGGATGCAAGTACTAAGGATAAAACAAATAAGAGGGCTGAAAATAAACCAAAGATTAAAAAATTAACGGATAAGCCTTCTCTGTATAATACAATGATAAAGGCTACAAACACAATGGCCAAGCCGGTTTCGTCTTGTAGTAATTTGATAATTAGTAAAGGCACTCCAAGCATCAAGGCAACAATGATGGTGTTCTTATAATTTTTTAATAAATCAGAAAAACGATTTTGTCGGTTTGTTTCTACCTCGATATTTTCGTTACTTAAAAATTTGGCAATTGCTAAATTGGTGGCAAATTTCATAAACTCCGCCGGCTGTATACCAAAATCACCAAACCTAAACCACGATCGGCTACCCTTTACTTCGCGCCCCAAATAAGGAACTGCAATGCATGCCAATAGCATAAATCCATAAAAGAAGTAAGCAAAAATAGTATAAAATCCTGCATCTATAATCAAAATTAAAATGGCTATAAAAGCAGCACTGCTAATCCAAATCAATTGCTTACCATATTTTTGGGTGGTATCAAAAATGTTTTGATGGTCTTCGTTATACACGGCAGCATATATATTTAGCCAACCCATTAATACAAGCACGGCATAAGTAATAACTGTGACACGATCGATGCCATAAAATAAACTATGTTCTTGCTTTCTCACGATATATTAATGGTGGCCTGAGCCTAATAAATTTTTTCGATTAATTAAATCTGCGTCTATCATTCGTTTTTCCAAATCAGGACGCGTTATCTTTCCTGTTAAATATTTTTCTACCATTAAGCTTACAACAGGCGCACTCCAAGTACCACCAAAACCAGCATTTTCAATTAAACATACAATTGCTATCTTAGGATTATAACGTGGCGCAAAACATAAAAATACAGCATGCGAATCGCCATGAGGATTTTCGGCTGTACCTGTTTTTCCACAAGCAACGATGCCTGGTATTTTAGATGCAGATCCTGTTCCTGCATCAAAACATTTTTGCATACCATCATGCACATTATCGTAAGCTACTTGATTTTGCACGTATGTGTAATGTTTTTCTTTGTATTTTTTATCTACTTTTTTTTCTAAGCCAACTCCCTTAATACAATGCGGTGTGTAATAAAAACCTCTATTAGCAATAGAAGCCACTACATTTGCCATTTGTAAAGGAACAAGCGTTAATTCTGCCTGCCCAATACCAAGGGAAACAACTGTATTGCTCCGCCAATGACTTTTCCCAAATATTTTATTATAATATTCAACAGATGGTACGTTACCTGGTTTGTCAAACGGTAAATCTGTTCCTAACTTGGTATTCGGACCAAAAGAACGAACAGCATCACGCCAATGGTTATAACCATCTTCAAATTTCGGGTATTTTTTTTGATCCGTAATTTCTCTAAATACATAACTGTAGTATGAATTACAAGAGGTTGCAATAGAACCTGGCAAATCAGTAGCCGGATGCGAGTGACATTTTGGATGGCCCCCCATTGGTGGGTAGCCACCGTGACAAGGGAATACCGTTGATCGGGAAATTAAATTATCTTGTTGAGCAATTAACGCATCAATTAATTTAAACGTAGAGCCTGGCGGATACATGGCTTGTAAAGCCCTATTAAATAAAGGTAAATTCAAACTGTCATAATATAATTTAGTGAAATTTCGCGAGCGTTCTTTTCCTCCTACTAATAAATTAGGATCATATCCTGGTGCTGAAATTAAGCAGATGATTTCCCCTGTTTGAGGATCAACTGCGACAATAGCACCTCGCTTTCCTTTCAATAATTTTTCGCCATACTCTTGTAATTCTATGTCAATGCTACTAAACAATGCTTTCCCGGGAGTAGCTAAGGTATCATAAATTCCATTCATATAACGCCCTTTGGTTTTGTTATGCACGTCCACCATCACAATTTGAGTGCCTTTTTTTCCACGTAGATCTTCCTCGTAAGAGCGTTCAATTCCAGTAATACCAATATAATCACCTTCTCTATAATAAGGATCTTTAGCCGCTTTATCTTTGCTTACCTCACCTACATATCCTAATAATTGAGCCGCTACAGGACGTGGATATTTTCGAACCGTTCGCGCTTGTAAATCAAAGCCTTTGAAACGGTATAATTTTTCTTGTAATGCCGCGTATACTTTAGGTGAGAGTTGTTTTTCGAAGATACTTTCTTTACGGGGAGAGTTAGGCGCTTGTGATGCTTTTTTCATACGTCGTATAAAATCTTCGCGACTAATTTCTAACACTTTACAAAGAGCAACAGTATCACAGCCTTTAGCCATTTTTGGAGTGACTAATAAATCATAGGATTGTTCGTTGTACACCATCAATTTTCCGTTTCTGTCATAGATATAGCCCCGAACTGGATATTCTGTGCGATAGCGAAAGGCATTGTTACGAGCATCTAATTTATATTGATCGTCTACAATTTGTAAATAAAATAAACGAGCTATGTAAATGATAACAACAACTATAAAGAAGCCACTGACAATGTATTTTCTATCTGCTAAATGAGCTGAAGAGTTCATTATTTATGTTGCGATGATTTGTAAAACAAAAACTGAATAACATACACAAATATAAATGTACCAATGGTACTTAAAATAACTCTGAATAAGGTTCTGAAAAATTCATTGAATCGGAATATTTCTAAATAAAATAAAAACAAATGATGAATAAAAATAAGTGAGGCCGCATACATCACAAACCACAAAGTACCCATCGAATCTATTGTTGGTGTTAAACCTAAATCATAACCTTCGCGAGGTGCTAATAATTTTAAAACATAAAAACGCGAGAAACCAATAAGGGTGCAGGCTGCCGCATGAATACCTGCCGTGTCATAAAACATATCAATGGTTAAGCCAGTTATAAAAGCCAGTAGAAGTACCGCTAATTTAGGCGTTTCAAAGGGTAATAATAAGATGAATAAGATGTAAGGAAATAAAATAATGTATGAACCCAGACGTATATTCTGAACAATCAATACTTGTAAAAGTATTAACACGAAAAACCGAATCGTATTTTTAATTATTTCATTTATCACTTTGAGTCTGCGATTTTAATTCTAAACTATCTTTTTCTGTCTTATAATTATTTTCAACGACAGAAATATGATCTATTTTTTTAAAGTCAACACTTAATCTTACTTTCACTGTATAGAATGATTCATTTTGTCGACGCTCGAAACTATCAGCAAAACCTACCATAATCCCTTCAGGGTAAATTCCTGACAATGAACTTGTAATAACAGTATCGCCTTTTTTTATTCGGGCATGTGTAGGGATTCCTGATAAATTACAAAACTGATAATCGCTACCATCCCACATAAGAGTACCGTTACTACCATCTTTTTTTAGTTGACAATTTACGCGCGTATCTTTATGTAAAATAGACATAACGGATGAGAAATTTTTACTCACATCTTTAATAACACCAATGATGCCACGACTATTAATTACAGCCATATCGTTTCCAACGCCTTGTTCAGACCCAATGTTAAGTGTTAAATAGTTGTTGCGTTTGCTTACGCTACTATTGATTGCTTTACCATTTATAAATTCATATACTTGTTTGTAAAGCGTATCATTTTTTTTATAAACCTTTAAAGGGAGAGCCGCGTAGCCTAGTTTGAGACGGTTTAATAAAAAATTATTTTGTTCTGCTAGCCGATCATTTTCTTCTTTTAATAACAAATATTCTTTAGCGTTTGCAGATGCTTTATAAACATTGGAACTCACCGAATTTGCAGAATTAAATAAACTAGAACCTTGATAACCATTATTCTTAATTAAAATGAGTATGCAAAAAAATTCTAATATCAAAAACGAAAAAAAGAAATTGTTTCGATATATAAAATTTAAAAGACTTTTCATTTTTTGGTGGTGAACAAACTATATTTTCAGGTGAGTGTTTTAAGGATTAAAAGTTTAGTAATTATTTAATTAAGAAAGGGAACTTGTGAACGTTTTTAAGTGCAATGCCAGTGCCACGAGCTACTGCTCTTAAAGGGTCTTCGCACACATGTACTGGTAATTTTGTTTTTAAAGAAATACGTTTATCTAAGCCTCTTAATAAAGAACCGCCACCAGCCATGTAAATACCAGTACGGTAAATATCAGCAGCTAATTCAGGAGGAGTCATTTCTAAGGCATTTAAAATTGCTTCTTCAATTTTAGAAATAGATTTATCTAAACAGTGAGCAATCTCTACGTAGCTTACAAATACTTCTTTAGGAATACCGCTCATTAAATCTCTGCCTTGTACAGCATAGTCTGCCGGTGGATTTTCAATTTCTGTCATAGCAGCACCAACTTCAATTTTTACTTGTTCCGCACTACGCTCACCAATTAAAATGTTGTGTTGACGGCGCATATACTCTTCAATATTAGCGTTAAAATCATCACCTGCAATACGTGTTGATTTATCACAAACGATACCACCTAAAGCAATAACGGCAATTTCAGAAGTACCACCACCAATATCAATAATCATATTACCCATTGGTTCTTCTACATCTATTCCCATACCAATTGCAGCAGCCATAGGTTCATGAATCATGTAAACTTCTTTTGCGCCAGCATGTTCAGCACTATCTCGTACCGCTCGTTTTTCTACCTCTGTAATTCCGCTTGGTATACAAATTACCATACGTAACGAAGGTTTAAAAAAACGATTACCGGTATTAATCATTTTAATCATTCCTTTGATCATTTCTTCAGCTGCCTGGAAATCGGCAATTACTCCGTCTTTCAGAGGACGAATAGTTTTAATGTTTTCATGTGTTTTTCCATGCATCATTTGTGCTTGGCGTCCAACGGCAATTACTTTACCTGTTGTTCTATCTACCGCTACAATACTAGGTTGATCAACTACCACTTTATCGTTATGAATAATAATGGTATTAGCCGTACCTAAATCGATGGCTATATCTTGAGTAAGAAAATCTAAAAATGACATATTTAATTATTGAGTTGGAGAGTTATTGAATTAGAGAATTAGTGTTTAATATAAGTTTGAATTTTTTTATTAGTTAATTATAACATTTGTTTTTTAGTTCTATTTTATCTTTTAGTGTTTTATGTGATTTTGACATTATTTTTAATATTTCGTTTGCCTCAAGCATTAATGTATTTGTTAATTCTGCGTTATAAATTTCAGCGTCTTTGATTATCTCAAGCCAAAATACAGTTTCATCAGCTTCTTCAACAACAATACATAATTTAGAAAAAAACTCAGCGTCAGAACGCGCTCTGCAAACCGCTCTATAATTAGCTGCTACGGAGGTTGCTGAACGAATTAATTGTTTTTTTATAATATATGCTTCTTCATTTTTTGGAAAATTCTTTGCATACTTAATAATTTCAACCGCCATACTTTTGGTTCTATTTTTAAATTCGTCAGCAAAGTTTTCCATTTCTATTTTTTATAAATTCTTTTTTAAAATAATTAAAAATCTCCTATTCAAAATTGTCCAACTCTACTACTCTCTATTTCTCCAACTCAACAATTCTCTAACTGACTAGTGTTTAAAATGTCTTGTGCCTGTAAATACCATACTCATACCTTTGGCGTTGCAATATTCTATACTGTCTTTATCTTTAATAGATCCGCCTGGCTGAATAACAGTATCAATGCCTATTTTATGAGCAATTTCTACGCAATCAGCAAACGGAAAAAATGCATCGCTTGCCATCACCGCACCTTTTAAATCAAAGCCAAAACTTAATGCTTTGGAAACAGCATGTTTTAAAGCATCTACGCGAGATGTTTGTCCCGTGCCACTTGCTAATAATTGGTTGTTTTTTACAATAACAATGGTATTGGATTTTGTATGCTTTGCTAATTTATTTGCAAATAATAAATCTTTTAATTGAGCTTCTGTTGGTGCCACATTAGTAACTGTTGTCAGGTTAGCGTTTGTTTCAGTAACCGAATCTTTATCCTGCTCTACTATACCATTGAGTAAGGTACGTATTAATTTTGTTGGAAGTGCAGTTGGTTTTTGAATTAAAATGATGCGATTGTTTTTTGATTTTAAGATGGCTAATGCGTTTTCTGAATAAGAAGGTGCAATCACTACTTCGCAAAATAATTTATTGATTGCTTCAGCTGTTTCAAAATCTATTTCGGTATTGCTAATTAAAATTCCACCAAAGGCAGAAACAGGATCTCCAGCTAAGGCATCTGTGTAAGCTTCAAATAGTGTTGGGCGAGAAGCAACCCCACAAGCGTTATTATGTTTTAAAATAGCAAAGGTTGGTTCTTTTGTGAAATCTGCAATCAGATTAACAGCAGCATCAACATCCAATAAATTATTATAAGATAATTCTTTGCCATTTAATTTTTCGAACATAGCTTCTAAATCACCATAAAAAATACCCTTTTGATGCGGGTTTTCACCATAACGCAAGGTAGACCCATTGTTGATGCTATGTTTTAAAATTGGTAATTGTTCGGTTGCATTAAAGTAATTAAAAATAGCTGAATCATAGTGACTGCTCGTTGCAAAAGCTTTGGCAGCATAGGTTTTTCTATCTGATAAATCAGAGGCACCATTTTTTTCGTTTAGTAATTCCAATAATGAGGCATAATCATTTCGTGAAGAAACAATAATCACATCGTTAAAATTTTTAGCAGCCGCACGAATCAATGAAATGCCTCCAATATCAATTTTTTCAATGATATCTTCTTCGGAAGCACCACTGGCAAGCGTTTCTTCAAAAGGATATAAATCTACAATCACCAAATCAATATTAGGAATATCATGTGCCTCCATTTGAGCAACATCACTATCTAATTCTCGGCGACCTAAAATGCCACCAAAAATTTTCGGATGTAATGTTTTCACACGTCCACCTAATATTTCCGGAAAAGAAGTAAGGC
>JAYVDU010000581.1:0-2593 GCA_043749245.1 Bacteroidota bacterium
CACCGTTTGCAGAATATGCAAAAAATGCAGATTTACAAAGAGATATTTTAGGTATTGATAAAAGACGTTACACAGATGCATTTAATAAATTAAGCTCTCGTCAAGTTATTGGAATAATTGAAATAACAAGGGAAGGAAATCCTCAGATAATTGATGCCACTGATCGGCAAGATTTTATTGATAACGATGAATTTCAGAAACTAAAAGTATTTCTACATGAGCAACTTGATGTATTAGGCAAATATAAAAAAGCAGAAACAAAGAAAAAGAATGATGAAGCTGATAATAGCTTGATTGATCTCAAAAGACAATTTGGAGAAATAAGTAACGACCTGAAAATACTAAGGGAAGATATAGCAGAGGATAAAAAAATAGTTATTGATAGTGTTATTCAAGAAGTTGTAAATGCTGAAAAAATATTAGATAAGAATGGACGAATGTTTTTAAATTTGACACAGGAATATGGTAGAAGAGAGGAAATGTATGAATCTTTAATTTCATTACAAAAATTTGCTACACTCTTGGCCCATGCAATTAGAACTTTGATTGGTAAGATAAAAAGGAAATCATTTGAACTTAAAGAGAGGTTGCCTCTTTATCAAGAAGTTCCTCCTCTATTGACTAAATATACTAGCCAGATATATACTGAGATGGAGCAAATGCTGAGACTATCTGATTTTTTACTGGAGCATGCTGAAAAAAATGAAGTTGAGCCGTTCAACGTAAAAAATTACGTTGCCAATATTTTTGAGGACTCATTTGGTGATGCTTTTGAATCTGCAAATGTAAAAACTCAAATTGAAATTAGAGAAGACTTCACTCTCTCAGGTAATCGTTATTTTTTTAGAGACCTCATAATGATTTTACTTGATAATTCATTGAAATCTTTAAAATCTATCGAAAATAGACAGCGCGAAATTAAATGTATAGGAGTGGACGAGCCAACGCAATTTATACTATATTTATCTGACAATGGAATAGGAATACCGAGAGAAGTTAGAAAAAAAATATTCAATATCTTTTTCTCGACAACAGAATCAGGTAGCGGTTTTGGTTTATGGATAGCGAAGATACACATGGAAAGTTTTAAAGGTAAAATTGAATTAATGGAAAATAATTCGAATCAATATGGAGTAACTTTTAGGCTGACATTTCCTTTTAAAAAATAATATTATTATGAGAATAAAACCTTTGATAGTTGTAGTTCATGATGATTTATCGCAAGATGATCCGATAGTCTTAAGGCTTAAGGAAAAGTATCATGATTCGAATGTCATAACCTTTAGGGACATTAAAACTGCAAGAAAATTTATCATTGATAATCTTTCTAAAAAAATTATAGTAATCCTTGATTGGAATTTTGGTGATGGAAATGATTCAAACGCTGGGTTTAGATTATTTAAACAAGTGAGAGAAAAAACTCATTTAGTATTTTTTATTATATACACTGCTCAAGGTAATAGTATTAGGGTAAAAGAATGGAAAGAGCTTATCAACAATAACGATGCTTTTGCTTTTCTAGAAAATGCTAAAGATGGTGTTGAAGAAATTATAGAAAGTGTTGAAAATGCAGAGCATCAACTTGAAGTGCGTGTTGATTGTGCATTAGAAAACTGGGTACTTCGTTTTAGCCCAGAAAAACGGGACTTACCATTTATGAAAACTAAAGAAGGGATATTTTCACTAAATCAACTTTTACATGAAATCAGAATTCAATCCACAGCAGGAAGAAGAATAGAAAAGAATATTTTAGATTCAGCAATTGAACTTTTAGAACAAGACAAACAGCCAGATTTATGATAAATGTGATAGTAGCTTATGATCATTTAGATTTAGTTTTAGGACAATATTTTAATAATGCTTATTTAAATATTCACCATGAAATTAGCCTTAATCCATTAATAAATATGCACTCTTTTGACAGCGATACTTGTCACCTCGATAATATTTCTGGACAAATTGCAACTTTTAATGAAAGCCCGTTTATATTTATAGCTCTTTCACATGGGAAAGAAGATAGTTTAATAATTAAAAATGGTAGTTATGAGTATGTTAGTATTGACACAGCGTATTTTTTTGCATCAAGTTTGTTTTATTCAATTTCTTGTGACTCTGGTAAAATTCTAGGAAAAAAATTAATTGAACAAAATTGCTCTGCCTTTATTGGTTATACACATAAGATTGAGTTGTTTAGTGCACTCGAAAATGTATATATGGACTGTGAAAACTATGCTATTAAACAATTCCTTCAAACTGATCAAGATATTTATACCTGTTTTGAGGAAATGATTTTATTTTATAAAAATGCTGAAAAAAAGTTAAAAAAACAAGGATTGGTTTTTGCATCAATCCAATTAGGTTCAAATAGAAGGTCGTTGTCGTTTGAGGGAAATAAGAATCTCGTCCAAAGTGATTTTAAAAGAAATGTTTTAGCATAAACAAAAACCCGCTCGCCAACTATGTAACCCCTCACCAACTACCTACCCTTTTCAAAGAGTGTTCCCCGCTTTCTCAATCTTTAGTTTTGTTTACGAAGTTACAAAAACAAATCTCGAACGAATTGAAAAGATGTTTTGCGAGCAAATAATTTTGC
>JAYVDU010000582.1:0-2589 GCA_043749245.1 Bacteroidota bacterium
CGCTTTTTGGTTCTAAGAAAGAAGTAAAAAAAGATATTTCGGCGATTATCGCTTTAGCAGATGCAGAAGAAAAGGTAACTGAAAATAACACAGAGGTTGAGGAAATAACCGCGATTGAATTAAAAGACACTGCCATTAAATTAAACGCAAGCATACAATATAAAAACGCGAACAAAAGTGCTTTGGCTAATTTTTTTAATTCGTTAGCCAACATTAATAAGGAAGAAAAAAGCATACGAATTCTGCATTATGGCGATTCGCAAATAGAAGGAGATCGTATCAGCGATTATTTGAGATTAAAATTACAAAACTTATATGGCGGCGAAGGTCCAGGCTTAGTGTCGTTTATGCCTGTGGCACCAAGTGTGGTTAGTAAAATTTCGTGGAGTGCTAATTGGGATAGGTATTCGGTATTTGCGGGTAAAGATAAACGGGTGAAGCATACTAATTTTGGAGCGTTAGCACACATCACTCGTTTTTTCGCATACACGCCTTTATCTGATACGACTCAGTATAAGTCGGCATGGGTAAAGATAGTGACAAGTAAGAATGGTGGAGCAAAGGCTGGTGCGTATAAAAAAATAAAATTATTTTATGGTGGAGCACGAACTAAAACACATGTAGAATTATATGAGAACGGTTCGTTAAACAATTCGGATTCATTACTAAGCGGTGGGAATTTTAATATCAAAGAATTTAATTTGAATCAATCGGCTTTATTACATGAGTTTAAATTTAAAGGCAAGGATAGCCCCGATTTTTATGGCATTTCGCTTGAAAGCGGAAAGGGTGTGATGGTAGATAATTTTGGATTGAGAGGAAGTTCAGGAACATTTTTCAATCAAATTAATTTCGCCCAACTTAAAAATTTTTATGATTACCTCAATACAAAATTGATCATTCTGCAATTTGGAGGCAATGCATTACCTTATATTAAAACAAAAGAACAGGCGGATAATTTCGGCTTATATTTAAAAGTACAAATTGCCACTATTAAAAAATTAGCACCCCAAGCATCCATATTGGTTATAGGGCCAGCAGATATGAGCGTGAAAGTGGGAGCGGATTACGTTACGCATCCTCAACTCGAAAATTTACGAGACGCTATTAAAAAAACAGCCTTTGACTACGACTGCGCATTTTTTGATATGTATAATTGCATGGGAGGTCACAACAGTATGCTTTCATGGGTAGAGCAGGGTATAGGCGCAAAAGATTACATCCATTTTAGTTCAGGAGGTGCTCGCAAAATAGCGGTATTGCTATATGCTTCGTTGATTAATGATTATAATGTATTTCAGAAGAGCAAGACTAAATAGACAACAAGGGTAGAAGGGAATATAGAGACTTAAATAGACAACATGAAAGTAAGTAAAATAGTAAATAAAATAGTTAGTAAAGTCTTTTTGGTATTATGTCTCTTGAGCCTTGTGTTTACTGTAAAATCTCAACTCCCTCCATTTATAAATCTTAGTCAAAGTAAATTATATTTTAGTAAGGACAGTTCTCGGTTTATGGACTTCTTTAAAAAAATAGATGAGCTTAAAGAAGGAAAACGAAAACAAGTCACCATTGTGCATTATGGCGGCTCACACATTCAGGCGGGCTTTTGGACAGAAGTTTTAATGGATGGGTTTCAAGGCTTAAATAAATATGAGGGCGGAGGTACGTTTATTTTTCCATTTACAATTGTACATGCGAATAGCCCACACTTTTTTAGATCATTTACTTCGGGACATTGGAAAAGATGTCGTTGTGCTTTAGCCAAAGAAATGTGTGACAATTTGGGAATGGCTGGTATAGCAGGTATTACGAATGACAGTGTGATTACCTTTGGTTTTAAAATATTGCCTAATAATCACAACAAAACATTTAATTCTGTAAAAGTATATCATAATTTTAATCCGAGTTTTGAATTAGCACTTAACCACGAAGTGACATTACAATTTGAAAGAAAAGATTTTAAAGCTAAAGGCTATACAGAATTTACATTCGAATCATATATTGATTCTTTAAATTTTGTAGCCATCAGAAAAGACACAAATCATCATGATTTTATGTTACGAGGGTTTAGTGTTGAAAATAATAATCCTGGCTTTTATTACGCCGCAATGGGTGTTAACGGCGCAAGTAGTAATTCGTTTTTACGTTGCAACGAGTTCGTCAATGAATTAAAAAGTATTCCGCCAGATTTGGTTATTTTTTCGTTAGGAGTTAATGATACTCAAGGAAAAAATTTCACGAAACAAGAATTCATTGCTAATTACGATAGCTTGATTACTCAAATAAAAAAAGCATCACCACGTTGCGCTATACTATTTACAACGACCTCTGATAATTATATAAAACGTAAAACATCTAACAAACGCCCTATTTTAGCCGAAGAAGCGATGTTTGATTTAATGGAAAAACATAAGGCGGCAGTTTATGATTTATATGCCGTGATGGGTGGATATAAATCTATTTATAAATGGTACAAGGCAGGTTTGGCAGCAAAAGATAAAGTGCATTTTAATGGACGAGGCTATAAATTATTGGCCGGTTTAATGTTTGACGCTATTGACAGAAGTTACCAATATAATAGTAAAG
>JAYVDU010000583.1:0-2589 GCA_043749245.1 Bacteroidota bacterium
TTATAGTTTAGACGATAAAAGAAATCCTTCAGAAAATAATGATAGAAGTAGAAATTATGGTGATTTACATCTTATAATTGATGCGTACAAAAAGCGCAACCCTTTAGACTTAAATGATAGAACCCAGCAGTGTTTTTTTGTGCCGAAAAAAGAAATTGAGGAGAGTGATTACGATTTAAGCATCAGCAAGTTTAAAAAGGAAGATTACGAGTTAACAAATTATGATGAACCTCTAGTAATTCTTGAAAATCTAAGTGCAATAGAAATATCAATTACTAACGGAATTAATGAATTGAAAACTCTAATTAAATGATACATCTCAAATTAAAAGAGGCTTTTGTAACCATTAAGAATGGAGCAAATATCTCTCAAAATAAGACTTCGGGTGGGATTCCAATCACGAGAATAGAAACTATTTCTGAAAGTGAAATTGATACTAATAAACTGGGGTATGCTGGAATTGAAGATGGGAATTTTAAAGATTATTACCTAACTGAGGGCGATATTCTAATGTCGCACATAAATAGTATTTCACATCTTGGTAAGGTAGCAATTTTTGAAAAAAGAAATGAGATTATTATCCATGGAATGAATCTACTTTGCTTAAAAGCTAATAAAAACTTGGTTTATCCTAAATATGCTTTTTACTTTTTTAGAACGCCATTGTTTATTAATAGCATTAAGAAAATTACAAAAAAATCAGTTAACCAAGCAAGCATAAATATATCAAATCTTGAAGAGATTCCAATTATTCTCCAAGAAAAGTTTGAAGACCAAATTAAAATTGCAACCATTTTATCTAAAGCCGAAGCATTAATAAAACAACGAAAAGAAAGTATTGAATTACTTGAAAAGTTTTTAGAAAGCTCATTTGTTAAGTTGTTTGGAAACCCTTTAAATAATACGAAAGACTTTCTTAAAATCAATTTAAAGGAAGCGGGTAATATAGTAACTGGAACAACTCCTCCAAGCAAATTTGAGGGAATGTTTGGGGGAGATATTCCCTTTATAACCCCTGGTGATTTGGATAGCAATGAACCAAATAAAAGATTTGTAACAGAAAAAGGTGCGCAAAACTCAAGAATCGTTCGAGCTGGAACCACTTTTGTTTGCTGTATAGGTGCTACAATTGGTAAAGTAGGACGTGCAAAAGTAATATCAACACTAAACCAACAAATTAATGCAATTGAATGGTACAAAGAATTTAATGATTTTTTTGGTGAAATGTTGATGAGATTTATGAAGCCATTGATTGCATCGCAAGGAAGTACATCTACTACGCTTCCAATCCTAAATAAAGGTGATTTTGAAAAAATTGAAATTATTAAGCCTCCCATCGAATTACAAAACAAATTTGCACAAATTGTCGAAAAAGTCGAAATACTTAAAGCTCAATTTAAAGAGAGTTTAGTTGAATTAGAAAATCTTTTTGGTTCGCTAAGCCAAAAAGCTTTTAAAGGCGAATTGGATTTGAGTAGAATGGAGGTTCAGGTTAAAGATCAACTTGACAACACTGAAATCAATTTCATTGCATCTAAACCAGCAATTGAAGCTGCAAAGCATCTTTTAAAAAAAACGAGGCAAAAAGACCTGAAAACAACATCTGTTTGGAATACTATTTCAAGTGAACAAACTTCTAAATGGGTAAAAGAAAAATATACTGGCTATCATTTCACAAGCGAAATGCTAATTAGATTTCTTACTATAGATAAAAATGTTTTACCAGATTATTATTCATCAGAAGATTTAAAAAAATATCCCGTGATGAATGAATCTGCTGATATAAAATCGTTCATATTTTCAGCGGTCAATAAGGAGAACTCTTATTTGAAATTGGAACAAGTTTTCTACAACGCAGAAGAAGAAAATTTACAATTGGAAGTTTCTGAAGAGGATTTTGAACTTATTAAGGACAAATCATCTAAAAATCGCTCAGGCATTTATTTTACCGTTGTAGAATGAAACTAAAAAGTGTAAAAGTTCTCGGAAATAATTTTCGTAGTTTGGCTGCCAACAAGCTCTATGAGTTTAATGTAACCCAACGCGACAATCGTTTATCTACTAAAATTTTTGCGGGTTTAAATGGTAGCGGTAAATCAAATTTTTTGGAGCTGCTGGCTGAAATATTTTATTTCCTTGAAACTTGTAATTTTGATAAAATTTCGAAATTTGACAGAGAAAGCAAGGCTTTCGGGTTTGAGATTGAATATTATTTACCTAAAAACATAGATGACATTGAGAAAATTTTCGAAGAAGGTTTAAAAAAAGAAATTGATACTTTTATCACAAATGGGAGTAGTTCACTTGAATGCTCCAAGGAAGAATTTAAAAAACAATATAGCTATGAAATCGATGAACTATCCATTGAGGTTTTTAAAGAACTTTATAATCAAGAAATTAAGGAGCTTTTAGGGGCAAAATTTAAAAAACTTTATAGTAAAGAAATCGAAGAGTTTTCAAAGTCTGAATTAGTTAAACTTTCAAGACAATTGGTAAAAGACAATTTTGTACATGTTCGGATTGAAAAAAAAATGGGTTATGAACCAGAATATTCTATTCGGAGTGTTGATGATTCCAAGGGTTCTCGAA
>JAYVDU010000584.1:0-8703 GCA_043749245.1 Bacteroidota bacterium
ATAAGTAATAGTGGCAAACCAACGTTTGTTAATTTCCATTTAGTTTGTTGTGTTGCAATTCGTTTTTTATCTAATAACCGCAATTTCACTTCTCGAGAACGAAGTTGTAACAGTCCTTCATCATCTAATAAATAATTCATGCAATTTAATAAAAACGTTTTATTGGCAAACTGATTTTTAGTGTATAAATCATAGCCTACCGGGTATATCATTCCTGTAGTTACCTGGTAATTATTTTTTGCAATATCTCCGTCGGCCACAACAATCATGCGTGTTGGCTTACTTTTTTCCATATAGCCATAGGTGCTATCTTCCATAAACACAGATGAAATACGATTTTTAAAAACGGATTCAAATTGACCTTCTAGTAAGCAAGCTACATTTTGAAACGAATTTTTAAATTGATCTTCTTTGGGTTTATACTTGATCATACCCAAACTGATACGGGCTGGTGTTGGCTGTGTTTTGGTATAACGGGAGGTTTGCAATAAAATAGTTTTAGTAACATCTTTAGTTGCAATGGTATCTAAGGTTCCTATAAATTCCGTCCTAATTAAATCTAAATTTTTAACGATGGGATGATTAGACGTGGGTAATAATAATGGATAATACACCCAAGGAAATAATTGAAAATTAGGCTGCCCTTGCTTAAACCCAACATTTACAGGCACTTGAGCGCATTGTAAATCTTGGACTAAAATAGGATTTAATCGCACACCATATTTGAACAAAATATCATCTAAGTTTAAATCATTCTTAAAGCCTAACGTAAAGCCTTTTAAATTGAAGGTGTCTCTATTAACGTAAACGGGATCAATAAGCCACAAAACCTTACCGCCATGCATGATAAAATTGTCAATAATAAATTTGTCTTTATCATCAAATGCTGAGTCGGGTTGAGCAATTACAATGGCATCAGCGCCTTTAAGCGCATATAATTTGTTTCTAATATTAACACGCGATACATTGTAATATTCTGTTAACGAACGCATAAAATCAGCACAATAAATAGTGTCTAATTCGCCACGCCCTTCAAGAAACAAGACCTCTGGTTTTTTAACTAATTTGGTTTTACGAATAGTATTTGATAAACCATATTCCATCTCTTGCACAGAGTTGTTAATGCTTTGTTCTTGCTCGTAACCAACTTGGCGTTTGAAAATTTGCCACACACTTTCTTTTCCTTTATAGGAACAAACAGCGCCAGGCCAAATGAGCGTTTCAGAGGTTTTTTGCCGGCTCTTATCTACGATTTGCTCAGGCATGATACCTTTGTTGTAGAGTTGTTTTTCTAATTTATCAACCTCTTCTTTATTGGGATTTTCGGTTGGGTTAATGAATTCATATTCTAAATTATTATTAGAATACGCTCTAAATTCATCTAATATTTCTTTGGTTTCGTTTTTTAAACGCGTAAAACTTGGGTTAAAATCACCTTGTAAGTATACTTTTAAATATATAACATCATCTAATTCCTGTAATAATTTACGAGTAGATCCGGAAAGTGTATATCGTTTTTCGGTTGTTAAATCAAAGCGTTTGAACGTAAATGAACAAATGTAATTAAGGAGTGCTAAAATAGCCACAACCATTATAATTGAGGCTATATCTTTACGCTTACGAGAAGTTTGTTGATTTTTTTTCATTACCATTTCCTACTTTTTAAAACAAGATTTGACAACAAATTAAAAACAGCAATAATGCTTAAAAAATAAACGACATCTCGCGTATCAATCACACCGCGACTCATACTAATATAATGTTCATTCATTCCTAATCCTTTTACAAAGGCATCATACTTGCCAAATAAACCGGAGGCCGAAATAAAATCGAAACCAACATAGGTAATAAAACAAAGTAATAAGGACATGATAAAGGCAATCACTTGATTTTCGGAAATAGCAGAAGCAAATGTACCAACAGCCACAAAGCCTGCGCCTAAAAACAACAATCCAATGTATGAGCCCCACATACCGCCCGTATCAAGGTTTCCTTTAGGGTAACCTAATTGATACACCGAATAAAAATAAATAAGAGTTGGTAATAAGGATACAATTACTAAAATAACACCCGCAAAATATTTAGCTAATACAATTTGTAACTCCGTTAATGGGCGCGTCAAAAGCAACTCAATCGTTCCTGTTTTTTTTTCTTCCGAAAAACTACGCATGGTAATAGCTGGAATTAAAAAGAGATATACCCAAGGTGCCAAAATAAATAAGGGATCGATGTTAGCAAAACCATTGTCTAATACATTAGAGCCAGCGCTTTCGGTAGGCACGAGCCACATAAAGGTTCCTATCCCGGTTATAAATACGCCTATGGCAATATAACCAATGAGCGAACTTAAAAAACTTCGTATTTCTTTAATTAATAACGTAAACATATAGATTTCAAAAATAGCAATAGATTTTTAAAATAGCTATTCTTCAAATTAAAGATTTGGCACATGATTTTATTTAAACAACAATTGGTTTGATGTGTTTTACAATCATTCAAAAAGGATAAAAATTCCCTTGATAAATACGCCTCGTATGCGTATATTTGTATAATTCATTAACTAACAAAATGGAAACAATAAATTTTGAAAATGTGTTTGAAGGCAAGTTAGCCAAAAACGAAATGGTAGAGCCAAAAGATTGGATGCCCGAAAACTATCGCAAACACTTAATCCGTCAAATATCGCAGCACGCACACTCTGAAATAGTAGGAATGTTGCCAGAAGGTAATTGGATTACGCGTGCGCCTAGCTTACGATCTAAAATAGTATTATTAGCTAAAGTACAAGATGAAGGAGGACATGGCTTATATTTATATACAGCCGCTGAAACGCTTGGTATTAGTCGTGATGAGCTATTGGATAATTTACATACAGGTAAAGCAAAATATTCTTCTATCTTTAATTACCCAACCTTAACCTGGGCTGATATTGGCGCGGTTGGTTGGTTAGTAGACGGTGCAGCTATCATGAATCAAGTGATGTTGCAGCGCGCCTCTTATGGACCGTATGCTCGCGCAATGGTTCGTATTTGCAAAGAAGAAAGTTTTCATCAACGTCAAGGATTTGAAGTTATGACTCGTTTAGCTTTTGGAACTCCAGAACAAAAGGAAATGGCCCAAGATGCGCTTAATCGTTGGTGGTACCCAACAATGATGATGTTTGGCCCACCGGATGCAGAATCGCCAAATAGCGAAAATGCCATGAAATGGCGTATTAAGCGTGAAACAAACGATCAATTGCGTCAGAAATTTGTTAATCAAACGGTTCCCCAAGTGGAATATTTAGGCTTAACGGTTCCCGATGCACATTTGAAATGGAACGAAGATAAAAAGGGTTATGATTTTAGCGAGCCTAATTGGGTTGAGTTTAAACAAATTATTAGTGGAAACGGTCCTTGCAATAAAGAACGTTTAGCCGCTCGTAACAAAGCGCACGCCGAAGGTGAATGGGTTAGAGCAGCAGCGATGGCTTATGCTAAAAAGAAAAATGAAATATATGAAGCAGCGTAACTAATTATAAATGTTGAATTATAAATTATAAATTGATGTTTTTCAAAAAACAAATTTCCAACAACTAAATAAAAATGAGTGATAATCAAGGCCCGGTTTGGGAAGTATTTGTACAAAAAAAAGCAGGGCAACCATTTGTTCACTGTGGAAGTTTACACGCGTTTGATAAAGAAATGGCATTGCAAAATGCTCGTGATTTGTACACGCGTCGTAGCGAAGGAATGTCTTTATGGGTGGTGCCTTCAAATGCCATAACAGCAAGTAGTCCGGAAGATCAAGGATCATTTTTTGAATCTGCAAACGATAAGGTTTACCGTCACCCAACTTTTTATCAAATACCGGATGCTATTGGGCACATGTAATTAATAGACCAAAAAGATTTAAGGGAAAGCTGTACAAAAGAGATTTTGAAAAAGTAATTAAATCATGAAGTAAAAATTGATATTGTAAAATAACGCTCAGTGACCTTTGCGAAAATACGTTGCGAACTCTGTGGTTAAATAAAAACTATAATGACAACACAAGAAGCACTTTTTAAATACACACTCCGTTTAGGCGATACTAATTTAATTTTAGGTCAGCGTTTAAGTGAATGGACGGGACACGGACCTTTTTTAGAAGAAGATTTAGCATTAACAAATATTGCTTTAGATATTATTGGCACCGCTAATTCTTTATTAGAATATGCGGCAAGCATTGAAAACAAAGGAAGAACAGCTGATGATTTAGCGTTTCGCAGAAATGACAGACAATATTATAATGCGCAACTAACAGAATTGCCAAATGGTGATTATGCCAGAACCATAGTACGACAGGCATTAATCGATTGTTTTGATTTATATTTTTACCAAGAGTTAGCAAAAAGTAAAGACGAAACCTTGGCAGGCATAGCGCACAAATCCATTAGAGAAGTGACCTATCACTTACGCCATACATCGTCGTGGGTGGAGCGTTTTGGAGATGGCACTGAAGATAGCCATAACAAAGCACAAACCGCATTAAACGAATTGTGGCAATACACAGGTGAGTTATTTGAAATGAATGAAATAGATGAGGTTTTAATAAAAGAAGGTGTTGCTGTTGATTTGAATATTGTAAAACAAAAATGGGAAAAACACATTACTGAATTGTTGCAAAAATCATCCTTAGTGAAGCCTGAAAATGTGTTTATGCAAACTGGTAGTCGCAAGTGTATTCATACCGAGCATTTGGCCTTTATTTTAGCCGAAATGCAAGCCTTACCGCGGATGTATCCGGATGCGAAATGGTAATTTTTTAAGAGACGAAAAAGATAAAAGGGATTGAAGTGATGATTTGAAAAAAAGGACAGTAAGAGATATTAAATAAAATGCTATAATGAAAAAAATAATATCTGTTTTTATTCCTTTGATTTTATTAGCATGTTCTAAAGACCCAAACATACAGCCAAAGAGCATAGAATACTGCGGGACTTCAAATACAGCGCTCCCAACTTTAAAATATCTATATAAATTAAAAGTAGAAGGCTTAAATAATGCTGACTCTATTGTTTTTGAAGGCGAACAAATTAATACAGCGCTTGGCAATCCTTATCGAAAAACGTTTGTAAGTCCAATATTGCCAATAAGTGATAGCGGTTTGCTTTATAGTATACCTTTTAATCAACTAAGCATTATAATATATAATAACGATACTACTGCTTTATTTTCCTCTTCCATTTTTATAAATAATAATTTGCGAACTTTAAAAATTGCGCACACCAACAGCTTCAATAAAAAAATAATTACTACTATAGTATTGTAATAAATATTAATTGTAAATAGGTTCTAACTAACACTCTCAAACAACCAACAAAAATGAGCCTAAAGGACACTTGGAAAAAACTATCACCTTACTTTGTGGATATATGGCAATACATCATTATTATTGTAATCATGATTATAGCAGCTATTTTTGTTTTATAACTTTTTTAATAGCTTAAAATATCACGTTCAAAAAACAAACAACTAACTTCAAAAAACGTATTGAAATCAAAAGAACATATTCTAGCACTACTTTCTGAAATTCCGGATCCTGAAATACCTGTGATCACTATTGTGGAATTAGGCGTTATTAGGGGTATACAGGTAATTGATGACGCAACCATTGAATTAAAAATTACACCTACATATAGCGGTTGCCCTGCTATGAAACAAATAGAAGATGATGTTCGCAAAAAATTAACAGAACATGGATTTACATCCATTATTATAAGCACTGTTTTTTCTCCGCCATGGACAACTGATTGGATTACTCCTGATGCAAAAGAAAAATTACGAAAGTATGGCATAGCGCCTCCAGAAACAACTACCGAAGATAAAAGTTGGTTAACAGGTAAAACAAAAGCCATTGCCTGCCCTCGATGCAAATCAACCAACACTAAATTAATTTCTCAATTTGGAAGCACAGCTTGCAAGGCCTTATACCAATGCAACGATTGTTTAGAGCCTTTTGATTATTTTAAGTGCATTTAAACAATTAAGGCTGTTCGACAAAAACTGTGGAATTTATTTTTTTATTATCTTTTGCTTGATCTAAAGATACAAAAGTCAAGGCGAAAAGCCATATCCATTTTTTCTTCGCTTGAAAAGCCTTCGCAACTCCGCCAGAAAAATATGTATATCGCTCCTTTTATTCATGTTTTTTTTATTTTACTTTTCGGGATAAATGAGTGCTTCGCAATTCGCCAAAACCTACCGCACACTTACCAACGTATGCGTTTGTTTATTTAACTCAATCCGATAGCTATCAGATCCACTGAAAATATCGAAGAATCACAATTAATCGAAAAATCTTAATTATCGACGAATTGGTGTTTTTATTATACCAAATAAGGTTTATATTAGCTTAAAATATAAATCATGGCTACTGAAGTAATCATTAAAAATTTAGTCAATAATTTTTTAGAGCATGTCATCGTATTAAATGCCGATAAAAAAATTACTTTTCAAACAGACGATATTAGCGCTTTATTAGGATTTGACGCAAATGAAATAGAGCATTTAAGTGTTAGCCACTTATTTATCAACCCTAATTTTTCATTAGATGAGGTTTTAACCAAAGCAAAAAAATATGGTGAATTCATCGGAACAGAAAATCTTAAACATAAAACAAAAAACTATATCAATGTTGCTTATCGCCTGTATTATGAAGAAGATGAAGCATCTCACACTTCCTACTATATTTTTTATTTAAGAGATAATACGCAGCAAAATTTAATACGAAAGGATATTATTAAAAAGAGTTTAACGATAGAGCGTCTTTCTAAGTCGAGAAAAATTCGCGAAGGGAAGATTGATGAAGCTGTTTTTGAAATATTGGAATCGTCCTCAAGGGCAATGAATACTGCTCGTGTCAATGCATGGGTATTTGATGAGGGAAGAACAGAAATACAATGTATCGGGAATTTTGATGCTCGTGAAAACAAACTCGTTCCGCAAACGTCATTGCCACGTATTGCCATGCCTGTTTATTTTCATTTATTCGAGACCGAAAAAATTATTATTACATCAGACGCGTTTCATGAACCGAAAACAGCGGAATTATTAGAGTTTTATTTAAAGCCTCATGATATCCAATCATTGATGGATATACCGGTACGCATTGAAGGAGAAATGATTGGCGTAATTTGTTTTGAGCACGTGGGATCACCTCGAGAGTGGACTTTACAGGAACAAAAATATGGTTTGGTTGCGGCGCAAATGGTATCGTTGACGATTGAAACACATAATAAAATAATAGCGAAACAAGCACTCGAGGTTTCGCTGAACGAGCAAAGTATTTTAATGCAAGAAGTACATCATCGTGTCAAAAACAATTTAAGTATTGTGGCAAGCTTAATGAATTTGCAGGCTGATAAATCAAACGACGAGTACCATAAACAATTATTTATGGAGTGCAAAAACAGGTTGGAATCTATTGTCACCGTGCACGAATTAATTTACAAAGCGAAATCATATACACAATTAAATTTTAAAGATTATTTGGATCAAATCATTAAACATATTTCATCTTCTTATAGTTCTATAAAAAACGTACGCATTGAAAAAGAAATTAAAGATGTTAATATTGATATATCAACAGCGGTTTCTTTAGCATTAATAGTGAATGAATTAATCACCAATGCCTATAAACATGCATTTAATATGATAAAAGAAGGGGTTGTTGAAATATCTTTATTCGAAAATAACAAGCAAGTTTTTTTAACGATTAAAGATAATGGAAGTGGTTTTGATAAAACGGTAGTTTCGAAAACTCTATTGGTATGGATATTTTAAATGGATTAGTTGAACAAATTTCGGGCACATACCAATTAACAAGTAACGAAAAAGGAACTTTGTATAAAATTTCGTTTTCAAAAAAATAAGTTGCATTTTTAGTCCTTCATAAAAATACACCTATGTCATTCATTCTTTCCGAACTTCACAATAAAGTAATGGTTATTACTTTAAATCGCGCTGATAAATTTAATAGTTTTAATCGCGAGATGGCTTTGCAATTGCATGAAGCGCTTGACAAAGCAGAAGCTAACAAAGCAGTGAGAGCAATAGTGTTAACAGGTAATGGCAAGGCTTTTTGTGCCGGACAAGATTTAGTAGAAGTAACTGACCCTAATGGGCCTGGCATTTCGCGCATTGTAACAGAGCATTATAATCCAATAATTTTAAGAATACGTAAAATTGAAAAGCCTATTATTGCGGCCGTAAATGGCGTAGCTGCCGGTGCAGGCGCAAATATTGCCTTAGCTTGCGACATAGTAACAGCAACCCAATCGGCAACTTTCATTCAAGCATTTAGTAAAATTGGGTTGATACCTGACAGTGGTGGTACTTTTTTTTTACCACGATTGATTGGCTTGCAGCAGGCGTCTGCATTGATGATGACTGGAGATAAAGTATCCGCCGATGATGCGAAGCAGATGGGAATGATTTATAAAGTATTTGCTAACGACACCTTTATGCAAGATGTAATGGCTTTTGCAAATTCCTTAGCAGATATGCCAACGAAGGGATTGGGTTTAACCAAACGGTTATTAAACGAAAGTTTATTTAATAATTTAGAAACGCAATTGGCAAGGGAAGACAGAGAGCAGTTAGCGGCTGCTAGCACGCATGATTACAACGAAGGCGTATCGGCATTTTTAGAAAAACGTAAACCTGAATTTAAAGGAGAATA
>JAYVDU010000585.1:0-8679 GCA_043749245.1 Bacteroidota bacterium
ATTTTACTGGGCATCATAACCCCAGACTTAAGTCTGGGGTTACTAAATGTATCCCATTCATTTTGTGGACTTTAGTCCACTATATCGGACAACAGTGATAATAAATAATTGTTAAACGAGAATTCAAGGATTTAGCGGAGCGTAAAATCCGTAGAATTCCGTGTGGAGCGTAGAGCATATTTTTGACTAATCACGCCAAGGCGTGATTGTGTCTTCTTCATCTATGGAAAAAGATATAAATAAAAATAATCCACTAAATATTTACTGTAGTCTTTTTTTTAATCAGCTAAACTTAGCGTTTTCATTTGCGCAAATCTGCGAAATATTTTTTTGATTAATATTTTAAAATTTAATATTAGAAACTCAATTTTTCTTTGCACTTTCGTTTTACTAAATAAACAGTCTCTAAGTGAATAAATTAAAAAACCCAACACTTGTTATCCTACTTTGCAGTATTTCTGCTATTGTGCAAACAATCGTTGTTTCATTAGCATCCTATCAAATTTCTAATCAATTTAATTTTTCAATTACCTTATTAACTTTTTTTATTGCCTTCGTCATCACTTTTGTTATTATCTATTTTGTATATAATTCTGTTATTTTTTATAAAATAGATAAAATGTATTTGCGAGTAAGAGCTCAGCAATTAAAGGAAATTCCCAATACCGAATTTCAATTAGAAGAAGTTGATTCTATTACTCGATTAGATGAGGAGATTAAAAAATTAGCAATTGAGCGAAACAAAGAAACAGAGCAACACAAAAATTTAGATAGCTATCGTAAAGAGTTTTTAGGAAATGTATCACACGAATTAAAAACACCGATATTTAACATACAAGGCTATATATCGACATTAATTGATGGTGGAATTCATGATGATTCGATTAATGTGGAGTATCTTAAACGTGCAGATAAAAGTGTGGATCGTATGATTCAAATTATTGATGATTTGGAAACAATATCCCAACTAGAAATTGGAACACTCGAATTAGATATTGAAAAATATGATGTAACTCAGCAATTGCGAGATATTCTCGAAGCGCTTGAATTCCAGGGCAAGAAGAGAGATATTAAATTACAGTTAGCCAAAAAATACGACAAACCAATTTATGTAAAAGCAGATAAATTTAGGGTAAGGCAAGTGTTAGTTAACTTAATTACTAATAGTATTAAGTATGGTGTTTCTAATGGCAAAACGCTTATTACTATAAATTTATTCGACGATCAGGTTATCATCGAAATAAAAGATAATGGAATAGGGATTGAAGAAAAACATTTGTCTCGTTTGTTTGAACGCTTTTACAGAGTAGATAAAGGGAGAAGTCGAGAGCAAGGTGGAACTGGATTAGGTTTAGCTATCGTTAAACACATCGTGGAAGCGCACGGCGAAACGATTGATGTGTCAAGTAAAGTCAATGAAGGAACAACAATTACATTTACATTAAAACGTGCAGACGTTTAATTAATAATTATTTTTTTAGTAATTACTTGGTGGTAATTATCACTCTTAGAAGTAAGCATCAATATATAAATTCCCTTACTTAAATTGGAACAATTAATTTCAATTGTTTTGTTATAAGTAGTAATAAAATACGCCTCTTTTCCCAATATATCTATTAATTTAAGAGTATGCTCTTCGTAAGTATTATCATTGATAGATACCGTTAGTTTTTCGTTGCAAGGATTTGGGTATACAGTTACGTTTGAATTATCTAATATCTCATTAATACCAACCCCATAGATGTTGGCAGAATTAAAAAATGCTAAGCCTCCAGCTTGATTACCAATAAACAAATCGCGTTTACCATCATTAGTAATGTCTTCGAAACAAGGCGCAGAACGTGTGCCTTCATTAAGTTTAAATAAGGTAGTATCAACACGATTGTAGGTTCCTAAAACATTGCCATCTATATTATCGTATAAATAAAGATTTCCGCTTTCACTCCCTACAATTAGTTTTGTTATGCCAGCATCGTTATACATATATGGCATGGAATAGCCGGTCGAATATCCAAACGGTTTTACATTAACACCACCTAAAAAAGTTGATTGAGCTGTAAATGTAGGTGAAGCAACGTTTCCACTATTTTTCCAATACGAGATTTTACCATTTTGAGAGCCCAACAAAAGATCAAGTGTACCGTTTTTATCAACGTCAAATAATTGAGGATACACAAAGTTACTTCCAAGTATATTTTGATAATTGCTTTGGTAATTTCCAAATACAGCCGGACTGCCAATACCTGCAAGGTTTTGAAAGTAATGCACTCTTCCGTTGGTCGATCCAATAATTAAATCCTGATCACCATCATTATCCAAATCGCCAAAAGTTGGGGCCATGGAGTATAAGTTGTAACTCGATAATCCTTGATAATCTCTGGTAATTAAGGAAAAGGAAGGCGCTGTATTTGTACCAATATTTCTGTAGTAGGCTAATCTCGATATATTAGTGTTTACCGAGTAATACCCTAAATTTCCAACGATTAAATCTTTTTTTCCATCCGCATCTGCGTCAAATAATACTGGATAGGAGCCTTCACCAACTTCAATCATATCTTCTTGTAAAAAGTTTTTTTTCTGAATAACAAAGTTAACGGTAGGGGTAGAGGAGGTATTTTTGTAATACCATACACTTTGATAATTTTCGGCACCAGCAACGATGTTAGGGCTTGCCAGTAAATCTTTTTTGCCATCGTTATCAATATCTAAATTATAAGTACAAGGAAAAGAATTCATTTTAATAACGGTTGTACTTCCTTTGTTAGGATAATTCGGATATAATTTGGTGGTGTCTCCAATATGAGCATTGCTTGTAGAACCAACATTGTCAACGTATTCAACAGTTGTACAAGATACATCGCCTAATACTAAATCTTTATCGCCATCTCCATCATTATCAATACACATAATGCAAGAGCCAGAATGCGCTATTTTACTGGCATCTCCGTTTATGAGACTATTATATAATTTTGGGTAAGGACAAGTGCTTAAATACACTTGGCAACTATTTTCTTGCATATCGCCCCAACAGTCGTCAACCATTTTAAAAACAAGGCTATTGGCGTTACCGTATAATTCCATACTCATGTTTTTATGATATTCTATTTTTATTCCAAATACAGAGTAGGTCAAAATATCTAAATCTCCATCACCATCTACATCTCCAATTCCTGGCAGCCCCACCGGATTACAAGGGATGTTTGATACATTAGGCGTACCTGTTGGATTATAATCACTTACCAATAAGGCACTCGTTAAACTAAAACTAACAGTTGAAGCCGTACTGGTATTTTTAAAAACTTTGATACCGCCTGTTGTATAAGTGAAGATGTCAGACTTACCATCTGAATCATAATCAAAAAATAAAGCCCATTCTATTAAATTAGGAAACATATCTTGATATTCAGGTGAGTGTTTATATTTTGCTATACCAGGAGAACCTATATTTAAAAAGGCTCTAAGCTTACCGCCTGAGTTACATACTTTATCAAAGGCCACAATATCATTTTTTCCATCAAAGTTTAAATCAATCTGCGAGAAAGAGCTATAGTTTAATCCTCCTGCCCATGGACTCAAAAGCCTTGTTCCGCTTTCATATACAGGCAAAGTATCTCTGTAAACAGACATTTGAGCTTTTAGCCCCGTAGCTATCAAAACTAAATATAGAGTTGCAATAAGTTGACGCATGATTTTTAATAAAATAAAAAAAGGATAAAGCGCTATGCTTTATCCTTCAAATTTAATTAAATTTCGTGATTTATTTTTGTTTAAATCCTATCAAAATAACAGCACATCCCGAGCCTGCATTCTTATTAGCATCTAACTGTGCGTTAATAGTACACTCTAAAGTTGATTTAACTTTAAAATCCCAAAATGGAGCATTAGAATGGTTTTTATTAGTAAATAACAAATGACCATCTTGATCGCTAATACTGAAAATTAAATTACCATCAGACTTACCACTACAAGCAGCTAAACGGTAAGTTGTTTCTCCAAAAAAAGTAGTATGAAACTCAGCTGTTTCTTCAGAGTTTAATAATAACGAACGGTACGATTGTCCGTCAGAAATAAATTGAGCAATAATATGCTTAGAACATAAATTAGCGATAGAATCACATTGAGCTTTAGCGGTATTAGTAAAGCCTGCGATTACTAATATTAATAAGGAAGTATAAATAGTTTTTTTCATGTTATTTAAATAATTGTATTAAGATTTTGCATTAACAATTTTATCACGAATAGCCAAAACTTTTTCAGCTATTTGTTCTATTTGCTCCTTGCTAATAGATATTTCAGTAGTACTATTGATATACGTTAATTTTTTCGCATCATCAGTTGTTGGCTCTACAAATGTATATTTTGTAGTTACTCCTTGATAAATTTTAGCTAATTCGTCTAACTGCTTTAATAATTCAGCAGCATCAGGCATATTGTGAGAAGATATTAATTTAATAATACTTTCTAAAGCTTGTTTTTGCTCGGCAATACGGAATTTAAATTCTTCTGTTTGTTTTTTGTTATATGCTGTAATAGAAAAATGCATACTTTCAATCCAACCACCAGTTAATATTAAGCTACTGATTTCCGTGCGCTTATTTGTTTTTAAAAACGCATCACTAGCTCTATATGCAACTCCAACTAACATTAACATACTATCTTTGTTAGAGATATTATCATTAATACGTTTCATAGTTGTTTGATCAAATGCAGCAGTAACGCCTATCTTATCAGCTAATTGTTTTACAGCACCTAAATAACCTAATGCATCTTGGGTTTGATTATACATACTTACATATCCTAAATCAGCACCATAAATACCAAGGTTCAATGCTTTTGTAAAATCAGAAGTATACTGAACATTTTTATTACCTGCATTTAAAATTGACTTATCGTAAGCAATTCCAGATTTTTGTATCAACAAAGCTGTTTGCATAGGCGAAGGAACAGAAAATAATTGTCCGCCAACGTTTAACGCTACTGCTTTTACAGTATCTGTATCGGGTAAATCATCACCAGTTGTTTCACTACCTTTCGGTTTATCATCACATGAGTAAATAAGTGTAGTAGCTAATGCTATTGCAATTATCTTTGTGTTTAACTTAAATTTATTGTAATTCATCGTCATAATTAATTCGTTTGTTGCTAAAATAACCTATGCAAGTAAATACTTTTTAATGAAACAGCCAAATAATATTTATAAGAGTTATTCAACAGGTTAAGTTGATATACCCAAAGCGTCCTCTATGTATTTAAATGTGGATAAAATATCAGGCTTTCCATCCACCAACGCCACGTTATGCTCGAAATGAGCAGATGGTTTTTTATCAGCAGTTAATATCGTCCAACCATCTTTTAATTGCTTAATGTTACGAGTCCCCATATTAATCATTGGTTCTATCGCTATTACCATTCCGTCTTTTAATTTCGGTCCGTCCCCTCGTTTCCCATAATTAGGAACCTCTGGGTCTTCATGCATTTTTTTTCCTAATCCGTGTCCTACTAATTCTCTAACAACACCATATCCATTTTTTTCTGCATGATTTTGTATTGCCCAACTGATATCACCAATTCTATTCCCAGCTTTAAACTGTTCTATGCCTATGTATAAGCTTTCTTTAGTTACATCAAGTAAACGTTGTACTTCAGGCATTATTTCTCCTACACCAAAGGTATAGGCATGGTCTCCGTAATAACCATTTTTCAAAACTCCGCAATCAACCGAAATAATATCGCCTTCTTCCATAGGAATATTAGTTGGAATACCGTGCACTATAGCTGCATTTAAAGACATACATAATGTATTAGGGAATCCATAAAGTCCTTTGAATCCTGGTTCTCCGCCATTATCTCTAATAAACTCTTCTGCTAATTTATCCAAGTACAATGAAGTTACACCTGGTTTAATTTCTTTAGCTAACATTCCTAAAGTGCGCGAAACAGATAGCGCTGATTCTCGCATTAATTCTATTTCTTCGCGTGTTTTTAAAATAATCATACTCTATATTTTACTTTCCAAATATTTTTTGAAAAAAAGTTTTGTCCTGTTTGTAATTATTATGAGCTTCTGGATTTTTTATAATGTGATTGAAGTCTCCGCCTTCCGGATGCAATAACTGCCAAATAGCGCTCCAGCCTATAAATCCACCAACATTTCTATCATCAATAAAAATATCCACATTTAATTTACGTGGTATGTTTTCATTATAATCTTCTTCTGGATAATTTTTATTTACAGCATAAAATTCAACACCATTTTGCCTGCAATATTCAACAGCCTCAACTAATAAACTGCCAGTTCGATAGGTAAATAAAATTAATTTATGCCCTTTCTTATGAAGCTCTTTAATCGTTGCGAAAGCAAAAAGCATTTCTTTGCCAATAGCCGGGTAGGCATGTTCCACAATCGTTCCATCAAAATCTATGGCGATGGTTTTACTATTATTATTGATAAATTGTTGCTCCATTTTTTATAAACCTAACTTGGTAAAATTACATTTTTTAAATATTTTCTGCTTTTAAAACCTTTAAATTACTATCTAATTCATATAAGCGCGGAACACCTGTGCCAATTTCAAATTCTAAAATTTCTTTAGGAGTCATTTTTTCTAAATACATAATTAATGCCCTTAAACTATTACCATGTGCGGCAATAATAATGTTTTTTCCTGCTTTCAATTGAGGCTCAATTTCTGATTTGTAATACGGAATTACTCTATCAGCAGTGTCTTTCAAACTTTCTCCGTTGGGAGGCGGAATATCATAACTTCTTCTCCAAATCTTCACTTGCTCATCGCCATATTTTATAGCAGTTTCTGTTTTATCTAAACCTTGTAAATCGCCATACATACGCTCATTTAAAGCATCGTTGTATATAGTTGGAACAACTTTACCACTTACTTCTAATGCTAAAGTTAAAGTTTGCTGAGCTCTTTTTAAACCCGAAGCATAAGCTAAATCAAAATGATATGGTTTTAATTTTTCTCCAGCATTTCTGGCTTCTTGCATTCCTTTTTCAGTTAATTCTACATCAACCCATCCGGTAAATTTATTTTCTAAATTCCAAACGCTTTGTCCATGACGGAAAATAATAAGTATTGCCATTTGATATAATATTACTATTTAATTTATGAAATTAATTTAGGTTTATTTTAAGAATGCGAATATACAAATCTCCTTTTAATTAGCCCTAAGTATCCATTAATAGAATAACTCATTATTATTTAGTACTTGCAAGAAAACGCACTGTCTGATAAGAAACCTACAAGTTCGAATCCTTCGATACCACCCAAGCGGTATAAATAATGGGAGTTTGCTTGCTTGCACAGAGCGCAGTCGATGTGTCGCAAATAACCATTTTTAAGCCGAATATAACTAAGAAATTGAAGTTTTCTTGCTGACACTATTTATACTAACCAATTGATTAACTTATTATTAGATAAATTTTAAACAGGCTCTTCAATAAGCAAAAATCTTTAAGCAGATTTTTTTCTATTAATTCCCCTTTCTGCACCATCTATCCTTTCTACCCGAGTATTTCGACTCTCCCGACTAATCAAATAGCTTTCATTTCAAGGCTATTAACAAATCATTGTTACTTAATAAATAGAGATTAAAAACAGGAGTGTTTGCGGTATAAAGCAGTCAATTGGAGTGAGAGAATAAAAAAAGAAGGGATAGTTTTTTTGGATTAATAAAAAAAAACATTACTTTTGTCGCCCGTTGTTTGAAAGAGTTTAAGGAGTATGTTAAAGTTGGAAAAAATATTTTCAAAAAAGTTTTAAATAGATGAAAATAAATTTTGAAAACAAGAAAAGAATATATACTTTTGCGACCCGCAAATGAAAATTTGGGACAGTTCATTAAGATTACAGAGAGTATGATGAGGAGAGAGAAAAGGTTTATTTTCAAAAAAGAGTAAAAAAGTTGAAAATAAATTTTGCGGAATGAAAAAGAATATATACTTTTGCACCCCGCAAACGAAACAGCGGACGTTCATTAAGATAGATTGAGAAGAAAGGTTATTAATAGCTGAGTATTTAACGATATATAATTTATAATTTAAAATTCAACATTTAAAATTATAAATAGAGTTCTTTGAAAAAATTGAAACCAAAAAAATGTAGCAGGTAACTCTAAATAAAATTGAGTACATCTGAATTGGTTTTGCAGTGATGCAGAATCTTTAAAAATACATGCTAGACCCTGAACAGACATTCCTAGATATGAATATCTAGATCAAATTACTTTTACAATGGAGAGTTTGATCCTGGCTCAGGATGAACGCTAGCGGCAGGCTTAATACATGCAAGTCGAGGGGCAGCACGAATAGCAATATTTGGTGGCGACCGGCGCACGGGTGCGTAACACGTATACAATCTACCTAAAACAGGGGGATAGCCTTTCGAAAGAGAGATTAATACCCCGTAACAAATTGAATGGCATCATTTGATTTTGAAAGCTCAGGCGGTTTTAGATGAGTATGCGTCTGATTAGCTAGTTGGTGAGGTAACGGCTCACCAAGGCAACGATCAGTAGGGGATCTGAGAGGACTAACCCCCACACTGGTACTGAGACACGGACCAGACTCCTACGGGAGGCAGCAGTAAGGAATATTGGTCAATGGAGGCAACTCTGAACCAGCCATGCCGCGTGCAGGAAGAAGGCCCTATGGGTCGTAAA
>JAYVDU010000586.1:0-2580 GCA_043749245.1 Bacteroidota bacterium
CGCACAGCAAATCATTCAAGCTATTATAAATGATAAAGAAGAAGTTTTAGTTGGCGGTAAAGAATTATTAGCCGTAAAGATCAAACGTTTTTTTCCTAACTTGTTTGGGAAAATAATTAGGAAGCAAAGTCCTTATTAATACTACTCGTTGGTGCGAACCAAACACTTAGGTACATACCAAATTCCTTTATAATCAAGCAAAACAATGATGCTATCATTACAAGAAACGTATTGATAATTAGTATTTCTTTTTAAATACCAGGTCTTGCCATTTTTTATTTCTGAAAGTATGATGTGTTTTAATTCTTCGTTATTAGCTTGTTTGTTAATCGTTCCCAAAGAAAACCCTACTTCATTATTTCTGAGATCCATCTCGCAAGCTATGCTATCAGCTCGTTCCGCAAACTCTAATTTATTTTTATAAAACCCTCTTTTATTTCCTTTTTCATGAGCAATCCCTAGTTTTCGCAATTTCTTAACTTTGATCCTTCTTGCTAAATACGCCATCACATAAGTATGTCTGAAAGCATCTAATTTTCCGCCATAAGCAAGTGTATCTAATAGTTTAGAATGTTCAACTTCCTTGTACATCAGCATCGCATTTGGTAATTGTTTCTTTATTTTCAAAGCCGCAAATGGATGCCACAAAGCCCAACAACATTCATATTTACTCACAGAATGCTGTCCGAATAATTGCATACTAAAACACATCAATAAGGCAAACCCTTTCATTCGATTAAAACATACGTTTGATTTTAACATCATTTTGTTAGCAACAGTTTTATGTAAAATACTAAATTAATCAATCCAATGCATATCTTTGAAATTAGTGGATTTCAAAAATGACATAGCAAAACGCTTTTTCTCAAAGCAAGATATTGGTGGTGCCGAAAGCATCAACGACCTTCGAGATAAAGAATTTAGTGGTAAAACTCTTACTGCTGAAGAAAAATATGCTTTGGCTAATTTTGATAAATACCGTTTAAACATTCTTAATTCTCAGCAAGATGATGAGCAATTTCATTTACACTACCGCCAAATACAAGTAATCTCTAATTTGGGCGATTGGCGTGAGTTTATAAAGGATGAATACTCTAAATAAGCTTGTCTTTTAGGTTTTGTTTCGCCTGTTTTAAGCTTACAAGATAAATTCAACTCACATTGCAGAGAACAGCTACCATTTGGTAAATCAGTCTTATTTCTATCGTTAAAAAACATACAAACAAGTTTTAAAAAATGCTTCAAAATCTGAAGCATTTTTTTACTTTTATAAAATTAATTCTTATCTCTAAAACTAAAAAACATGTACGCAAAAACTTTAGGTCAATTTATCATCGAAAAACAAAATGACTTTCCATTTGCTAAGGGCGAATTATCTCGTTTATTGCGTGATATAGCTATTGCTGCTAAAATTGTGAATCGTGAAGTTACTAAAGCGGGACTCGTTGAAATATTAGGAGAAACCGGAGATACCAATGTGCAAGGTGAACGTGTAAAAAAACTTGACGTTTTTGCGAATGATCAATTTATTGCAGCGTTAAAAGCAGGTGGCGAATGTTGCGCCATTGCCAGTGAAGAAAATGAAGACATCATTCCTATTGAATCCGAAATATCGAAAAATGCACGTTATGTAGTGGCAATGGATCCCTTAGACGGCTCATCAAATATTGATGTAAATGTTTCTATTGGGACAATTTTTTCTATATACCGTCGCACAAGCCTTAATGGTGCTGGCACTTACGAAGATTTTATGCAACGAGGTACGGAGCAAGTAGCTGCAGGATACATTATTTATGGTTCTTCAGCAATGTTAGTTTACACTACGGGTAAAGGCGTTAATGGGTTTACTTTGGATCCAAGTATTGGTGAGTTTTGTTTATCGCATCCGCAAATGCAAATGCCAAAAAATGGAAAAACATATTCTATCAATGAAGGAAATTATTTACATTTTCCTGATGGTGTAAAAAAATACATTAAATACTGTCAAGAAGAAGACTTAGAAACTTGCCGTCCATACTCTAGCCGTTACATCGGTTCGGGCGTAGCAGATATACACCGTAATTTAATTACAGGTGGTATTTATATTTACCCAACTACAACTAAATCTCCAAGAGGAAAGTTGCGTTTATTATATGAATGTAATCCCTTAGCTTTTATTATTGAGCAGGCAGGTGGTGTTGCAACTGATGGATATAAGCGTATTTTAGAGCAAGATATTACGGAACTACATCAGCGTACGCCCCTATTTTTAGGCTCTACCGAAATGATGGCAACATCGATGGCTTTTATGGAGAAGTACAAAGAAGCTTCTGTTAAGTAGTTTTCATAGGACTTTAGTAAGCTATATAGGGTTCGCTCAAAAACTTAATCATCTTTTTTACGTTTTTTTCCTTGACGAAAAAAAGTAACAAAAAAAGTCAAGCCAAAACGCCAAATCCATTTTTATTAACGTTTTTATTGTTTTTTAATTTGGCGCAATTGAGTGCTTCGCAATTCGTCGCACAAAATGCCTTCGCTTAGCCTCCCGAAAAACTAGGATTTCACACCGTTTTGGCAAAACCCACCGCACACTTACCAATG
>JAYVDU010000587.1:0-8677 GCA_043749245.1 Bacteroidota bacterium
CGTTACTATTTTAAATTTACGTACAAAAGGAATGAAAATGACTCGTATGCCACTTACTATGTGGGCGATGTTAATTACAGCAATTTTAGGTGTATTATCTTTTCCTGTATTAGTTTCTTGCGTTGTGTTATTAATTTGTGATAGAAGCTTAGGAACAAGTTTTTACTTATCTGATATTTATATCGGTGGCCGTCCTTTAGATAACGTAGGTGGTAGCCCAGTTTTATTTGAACATTTATTCTGGTTCTTAGGTCACCCAGAGGTTTATATTGTATTATTACCGGCATTAGGTATTTCTTCTGAGGTAATTTCTACAAACTCGCGTAAGCCAATCTTTGGATACCGTGCTATGATTGGTTCTATGTTAGCAATTGGTTTCTTATCGTTTATCGTATGGGGCCACCACATGTTCTTAACAGGTATGAATCCATTCTTAGGATCAGTATTCGTATTTACAACCTTATTAATTGCGATTCCATCAGCGGTAAAAGCGTTTAACTACATTACTACTTTATGGAAAGGCAATATTCAATACACGCCAGCCATGTTGTTCTCTATTGGTTTAGTTTCTTCTTTCGTAACTGGCGGTGTAACGGGTATTATCTTAGCAGATTCTACATTAGATATTAACGTGCATGATACTTATTTCGTGGTAGCTCACTTCCATATTGTAATGGGATTATCTGCCATCTTTGGCATGTTTGCCGGTATTTATCATTGGTTTCCTAAAATGTTTTTACGTATGATGAGTAAGAAATTAGGATACTTACATTTTTGGTTAACATTTGTTTGCGCTTATGGGGTATTTTTCCCAATGCACTTTTTAGGATTAGCAGGCGTACCTCGTCGTTATTACACAACTTCAAATTTCCCAATGTTCGACAACTTAGTTGATATTAATGAAATTGTAACTGTATTTGCGATAGTGGGAGCTTTAGCTCAGATAGTATTCTTATTTAACTTCTTCTATAGTGTTTTTAGAGGAGAGAAAGCGCCTCAAAACCCTTGGAATTCAAATACATTAGAATGGACAACTCCTATGGCAAATATCCACGGAAACTGGCCGGGACCATTACCAGTTGTTCACCGTTGGGCTTATGATTATAGTAAGCCAGGCGCTGAAAGAGATTTTATACCTCAAACAGTGCCATTAGCCGATGGAGAGCAAGATGGTGGTGGACACTAAGCACTTATGATATTTTAAAAAGCCGTTTGTTTAACTACAAACGGCTTTTTTGTTTTGAATAAAATCAAATTCTTGCTAAAAAATAATTTCGTTTCTATTGTATATTTTAGAAAGAAAATTGGTCTCAGTAACAATACTTTGGCAAACTCAGTAAACCTAATTTTAAGGCAAAGTAATGCAATATTTTTACTAACGTTTTGTAACTATTTGTCTTGCTGATGATTTATAGAAAAAGTCTTAAAAGTATTGATATTAATCGATTTTTTAGTTACTGAGCAGACTCTAATTAAATTCGTTCGCAATGGTAACGTCTTATAATACTTATTGAAGTCGTGCTTTTGAACGGCTGAATTAATAAGTTGTTTGGGTATTAGTTTAATTATCTGTGCTAATATCATCTGTCCGATAAAAGTTTTATCTTTGTTCATAGGTATAATTTTAGGGTTAATGGACATTTGTGGTGTTAAAAACTCCTGAAACCTTTAATATGACTAGGTTTACAGAAACGAAAGGCTATGAATAAAAAAAGTGCTTTTATTGTAATTGTAAAATAGTCACAAAAGACGGTTTTCATAATGGTGTTCAACGCTACAAATGTGGTTCATGTAAAAAGAGATTTAAGTCTGGTAATCGTTCCAATAATCACGATTTATGGCAAGAATATACCCAAGGGAAACAAACTTACGCTCAGTTAGCACATAAAAATAATTGTTCAGTTAAAACGATTCAACGAAAAATTGATTCAGTTACAATGCATCAGAAAACAACATTTCCAAGTGTTGCAAATGTGCTAATGGATACTACTTATTTTGGTAGAGCATTTGGCGTAATGGTATTTAAAGATAGTTTAACACTACTAACCGACTAAATTTTTAACTAAAAGGGTAACAAACGTTACCCTTTTTTGATAATGTATATTTGTGTTTACTAAGACTCAAAAAACATTATGGTTAAAAATACTGAAATAAAATTAGTCGGACAGCCGATATTGAAACAAGTATTAAATTTAGTTGATTCTGTAGCCTTTAAAAGGCTTGTAGAATCAAAGTGTAGCGATAGATATTACAAAAGCTTTAAAACATGGCCACATTTTGTAACCATGATGTTTGGGATACTCAGCAGATGCGATAGCATGGCTGAAACCTGCGAAGGACTTAGAGCTATGAGCGGGAAGCTCAATCATTTAGGATTATCAAAATCGCCAGCTAAAAGTAGTGCTGGTGATGGATTACGCAACCGTAAAGCAGATTTCTTTGAAGCCTTGTATTATAAATTAACCGCTCAGTACGCTAGTTTTTTGTCGGACAGCCAAACTTACGGATTAACTATAAAAGAGCTTTTTATCGTTGATTCTACAACCATAAGGCTATTTACTGATATATTAAAGGGTGTTGGCAGAAACCCTAAAAATGATGGTAAAAAGAAAGGAGGATTAAAAGTACATATGCTTATAGATGCTAGTCAATCGATTGCTAAGTTTGTGAAAATAACTGAAGCAAAAATGCATGATAAACAGTTTATGAAAGAAATACAAGTTCCTGCATATAGTATGTTGGTGTTTGATAAGGCCTATAATTTTTACAGGCAATTTGCTTACTGGACGAATAAGCATATTTATTTTGTAACACGTCAAAAAACAAACGCCATTTATACCGTGATGCAAACACTTGTAGATACTGCGGGTATAAAAAATAAGGCAATGATTTATCGTGAAGAAATAATAGAGGTTATCTATACGGAAAACAAAGAAAAGAAAAAACTAATTTTAAAACGCGTATGCTATAGAGATGAAAAAAACAGGCATTATGTTTTTATAAGTAATAATCTTGAAATTGATAGCTCAGAAATTGCATTGATTTACAAGAAACGATGGGGAATAGAATTACTATTCAAAAAAATGAAACAAAATTTTCAACTAAGTTATTTTTATGGAGAAAACGAAAATGCCATTAGAACCCAAGTGTGGTGCACGCTTATAGCTCAATTGCTACTAACTGTTTTACAAAAAAAAGCAGCAGTTAAAAAAGCATTTTCAACAGTTGCTACTTTAATCAGAATACATTTAGTAAGCCTTTTAGATGTGATAGAACTGATACAAAACACAAAGCGAGCTTGGAAAATACAAACCTCAAAAGTAATGGCAACAACATTATTTGACACATAAATAAATCAGGGGGGAGGTCTCCATTAAAAATTAATTACAAATACAATGAGAATAAGGTTTTTGAGCCCTTTTAATTATTTACTCGGTTTATAATGTATAGTAATATGAAACATCAAAAAATACATTCGATTGAGGAATTAAAACAGCTAAATCGTCCTATTAGTAGCACAAACATTCAACATAACGAAAAACTATCTAAGCTTGATAAGCTTGCCTTGTGGATTACCAGTAAGGTGGGGAGTATGGGATTTTTTTTAATTATTTTTTGTTGGACAATATCATGGTTAAGTTGGAATGCACTTGCTCCAGCACCAATGAAGTTTGACCCTTATCCAGCTTTTGTTTTATGGCTTTTTATTTCGAATATGATTCAGATATTTTTGATGCCTTTAATTATGATAGGACAAAATCTGCAATCGAAACATTCAGAACTAAGAGCAGAAGAAGATTATTTAATAAATAAAATAGCTGAAACTGAAATTGAAACAATATTGATGCATTTAGAAAATCAGAATGAATTAATTCTTCAAATTTTACAACACCTTCATGATCCTGAAGACAAGGCTAAGTAAAGACCATGAAAATAAAGGGAATTGAATTGCTTAATCTTCATTTCCATCTTTAGAATGGTGTGATTTTTTTACATTACATTTTTTAATTTCTTGATAAAAAAATTAAATCAAATGCGATTGCTTGGTATAAGCTCTCAAATACGCTTCAAGTATTGATATAATAGGACTTGACATTGACTTTTTTGGGACGACTAATTAATCAATTGATTTTTTGTTATAAATCGTGTAGCCTATGTGAAAGAAGAACGAAAAATTATTGTCCGTTTTGTCATAATAGTTAATACCAAGGCTCAAAGGGCCAATGGGCGAGTGATAAACAAAGGCGGCCATTCCTAAAAAGTGATTATATAAAAATGGAGTAGAGTAGGTTGCTTTCCCATCACTTGATTTTAGAATAGAATAAACAGGTTGATAAAAATATCCTTCAAAACGTAAATCAAAATTTTTGAAGGGAGTTGCAATTGCTTTTAAGCCCCCAGCCAAATATTGATGTGCTCTGTAATCGTCAATAAATAAGGTTTGACTTTCGGGTATTGGATTAAATGATGGAGCCGATAAAATGGTGGCTTTATAGTTTCTGAAAAAACCCTGAGAGGAATATACGCCTTCGGCAAACACACCAATTTTAAAATATTTGATAGGCTTAATATACTTATCAATAGATAGTTTAATATTGAACCAATTATGTGCAGGCGTGTTGATGGTATTAACCGTATCTGATGATGTAGAGCCTGGGTAATAGCTTTCAAGCCCTGTTACGGCTTTTATTCTTAATAGCAATTTAGTTCCTTCGGTGGCGTATTGTTTTTTATTAAGCGTATTTATTTGATAGGCTAATTGTGCATACGAGAAATCGAATATACTCACATCACTGGTATCTAAACGCGTGAAATTATCTGTTTGATAATACCTGTTTTTCCATTCGCTCATACCGCCCGTAAGTACAACCTTTGCAATATTTCCGAGGGGCGCACCAATATTAACCTCGCCAAACAAATCTTCTTGTATGAGGTAGGATGGCTTTTCGAAATTATAAAATAATACACTGCTTTTATAATAATCCCAACGCGAAATAGTAAAAGATGGTTCCACATAAAATGGAACTTTGGTTGGGAAATCAAAGCGTAATTTGGTTAATGAACTTGAGTTTAATTTTCCTAAATAACCATTAGCATAAGCTGTAAAGCCTATTTTTCCGATATGATTATACTGTATGCCTAAGAAAAAATTACTGATGGGCCGATTTGATAAATTACCACCGATATCAAAAAACAAATGCTTTTCTTTTTTTGTATTAAGGGTAAGAGTGAACTTACCAGTTGCTGTATCTATTTTAGCGGTTGGATAGGCTGCCTTGATTTTATCATCCGACATCATTCTGAAATATTGTTTTTTTAATTCTTTAATCGAAAAGGTTTGCCGTCTTTTAGTTACACTTTTCCATACAAAATTTTGCATACTTTTAGTACCGCCTTGCACAATAACTTTATCAAAAATTATTTTAGAGCCAGAAGATTTTTCTTTAAACGCCAATCGTTTTTGTGCTAAACGAGTAGAGTCTTCATACTGAAAAATATGAGCTTTAATTTGTGGCATTTGTCGTATGGTTGCCACATAGCCACTGTCAATTAAACGTTGGGCGTTTTCAAAATTAAACATACTCACATCGGACCAGGGCTGAACAACGATGCCGTTTTCGCAAACCGGACTGAAATTACTTTTAGCCATTAACATGTTTCGTAATTGTAAAAACAAATCATCTTCGTTGGGAGACGGCGTATTTGCACTTACAGAACTACCGATAATAAAATCAGGATAAAATTCTTCATACATTACGTTAGTGGGAAAATTATTATACAAGCCACCATCAAATAAAAGTGCACTGTCAATACTAATTGGTCTGATGTAAAATGGATAACTCATCGAAGCCCTGATAGAAGACGGCATATCTCCTTTTCTGAAGACTATGCTTTGTTTTTTGGCTATGTCTGAAGCCACACATCTAAACGGAACCATTAAACTATCAAAATTATAATGGGACGCAGCATTAGCACCCGCAAAGGTTTCCATTAAAAAATAATCAATTGGAACCGAGTTAATTAAGTTAGTTGGTAAATTGGTTAAAAACGGATTAGCGAATGATAGTTTAAGCATGATCCATGAGGCATAATCATCGCGTTTATGAAGAAAATACCCATATTTAGAGAGCATTTCCCCTTTTGTAAGTTTAATAAAGGTTTGATCTTTCACCATCCCTTCAATCTCTAAAGGTGAATAGCCCGAAGCGTATAGCCCACCAATGATGCTTCCGATAGAAGTTCCAGATATATAATTAATTGGTATGTGGTTTTCTTCTAAAGCCTTTAAAACACCAATATGGGCTAACCCACTAGCCCCACCACCACTCATTACGATGCCTACTTTTTGGGCAGAAAGGCTTTGCGTAATTAAAAGTAAACTAAGAACACTAATACTTTTTAAGTATAATCGTATATGATTTAATGCCTTCAAATTGCGGTAAATTTACCGAAATTATGTAATAATTAAACTATTCATTTTTCGTTAAAAATGTTTCAAATACTGAATTATTTTACTTACTTAGCACATTAAAGTTTATAAAAGCTCGTGATAACCTATATAACTAAAAAAATACTTTACGGAATCCTCGTTTTATACGGTGTAATTACGGTTATATTTTTCTTATTTAATGTGTTACCAGGCGATCCGGCCACTATTATGCTTGGGCAAAAAGCTAATAAGGATGCCATTGATGCCATTCATAAAGATTTAGGGATTGATAGACCCATCCTTGAGCAATACGCAATGTATTTGAATGACTTGTCTCCAATCTCCGTTCATAATTATCAGAATAAGGATAGCCATTGGTATTTAAATCCTGAAAAATATTCGTGGACGCCTTTGTTTACATTTGGTGATCATAAAACGGTGGTTTTAAAATTACCTTATTTACGTCGTTCATACATTACCAAGCGCCCTGTATCAGATATCATCACCGAAACGTTGCCAGAAACAGCTGTACTGGCATTTACTTCAATCATCATTGCATCTGTATTAGGAATATTTTTAGGAATTATTAGTGCTATTAAACGAAACAGTATTTACGATCGCCTGTCGCTTGTGCTTGCCGTATTAGGTATGGCAGCTCCTTCCTTTTTTGTTGGTTTAATCATTGCTTGGTTATTTGGCTATGTGCTGTCTGATTATACAGGCTTATCTCCAACTGGTAGTTTGTATGATATTGATGTGTGGGAAGGTGAAAAATTAAAATTACGAAATTTAATACTACCTTCTTTAACGCTTGGTATACGACCATTAGCCATTGTAGTGCAATTAATGAGAAGCTCTTTGTTAGATGTGATGAGTCAGGATTATATTAGAACAGCAAAAGCAAAAGGTTTATCTATGACCAGTGTAATACTTAAACACGGACTTAAAAACGCCTTAAATCCAGTAGTAACGGCTATTTCTGGTTGGTTTGCAGGCTTAATGGCAGGTGCAGTGTTTGTAGAATATATTTTTAGTTGGAAAGGTATCGGTTACGAAGTATTTGAAGCCCTAACAAAAAATGATTTACCGGTAGTAATGGGCGCAACACTTATTTTTGCTACTATTTTTGTGGTTACAAATATATTTGTGGACATAGCTTATGGTGTTTTAGATCCACGCGTGAGAATAAAATAATGAGCAGACAGAAAATAGTTGCAGGTAATTGGAAAATGAATACGACCTTATCAGAGGCGATGTTTTTGGTAGATGGTATTTTAAGTAATATGAACCGATCTAACGAAGTTATTAAAATTATTATTCCGCCATTCCCTTATTTACTAAGTATCTCAAACACAATTGGTGAAACTGAACACATTTATTTAGGTGCTCAAAATTGCCATTCCGAACCAAGTGGCGCTTATACAGGCGAAGTAAGCGCTAGTATGTTGGCTTCCGTTGGTTGTAGTTACGTATTAGTTGGTCATAGCGAACGTCGTTGTTTTTATAAGGAAACAAATGAAGAACTTACAAAAAAAATAAAATCGGCATTACATAATAATCTTAAGCCAATATTTTGTATTGGCGAAACCTTGGCGCAACGCCAAACTAACATACATTTTACGGTTGTTGCTAATCAATTAAACGAAGTCTTAAAGTCATTTACATCTTCCGAATTTTCTAATATCGTTATTGCTTACGAACCTGTTTGGGCCATAGGTACTGGCGAAACCGCTACTAGTGTGCAAGCTCAGGAAATGCACGCTTTTATTAGAAAAGAAATTGCTCAATTATATTCAAGCCCTATTGCCCAAGAATCGACTATACTTTATGGTGGAAGTTGTAATGCACAAAATGCACAAGAGTTATTTGCCTGCGAAGATGTGGATGGCGGCTTAATAGGCGGCGCTTCTTTAAAAGCAGATGATTTTTGCAAGATTGCGGCTTCTTTTTAAAGAGACTACAATGACCATAGGGATTGAATGGATATAAGAGACTGAAAGACTTAATTTGATAATGAATTAATTGGTTCTTCGATATTTTCAGTAGAATTGAGTTAAATAAACTAACTCATACGTTGGTAATGGTGCGGCTGGTTTGGCGAAAAGGAGCGATATACAGATTTTTCTGGCGGTGTTGCGAAGACTTTTTGAGCGAAGAAAAAATGGATATGGCTTTTCGCCTTGACTTTTGTATCTTTTGGTCAAGCAAAAGATAATAAAAAAATAAATTCCACTGTTTTTGTCGAAG